>DAOLFI010000285.1:0-5084 GCA_035326385.1 Niabella sp. | reverse complement strand
GTCAGATATGGCCCGCTATGGCAGTTCATGCAACGGGCTTTGGTACGGAATAAATGCAGGCCTGCCACTTCATCATTGGTAAACTCGTCGTGATCGCCGCTCATAAACTTATCAAAACGTGTGCTACGGCTCTTAATAGTTGTTTGAAAGGCTGTAAGCGCTTTTGCTATCTTATCAAAATCTATTTCCGGGCTGCCATAGGCTTTTTCAAATAGGGTTTGATATCCTTTTATTTTGGAAAGCTTTTCACCCAATGTTGGTACGTCCATATTCATTTCATGGTGAGCGCTTAGCGGCTCTACCATTTGTGATTCAAAGCTGGTTGCCCTGCCGTCCCAGAACAGTTTGGGATAGATAAATACATTCAGGAGGCTTTGCGTATTTCGGTTACCCTGTAAGTGATCATTACCTAATGCAATCACCCGTCCGTCCTGCCAGGACAGGTCAGGATCATGGCAGCTGCTGCAGGAGATCTGGCTGGAGCCGGAGAGTTTGGGGTCAAAGAACAGGAACATACCCAGGCGTGTTACAGGGTCGTTGTCAGACTTTGACCAGGAGGTATCATCTTTAGGAATGGCTGCCATTTCAGACCAGACAGCGCCTGAATCAATAGTTGGTTGCGGCCATTGGCTGATGGGACGGCTGTATAAGCTTCTTAGTGAATCAGTATAACTTTTAAATACCTGCGCCGAATAATTAGTGTATGAAAAAGACATCATCCCTAATACAATGATCGCTCCTATAGCCAGATAAGTTTTACGCATGGGTTACAAAAATATTTGAAAAGATATCAATAAAAATAAAATATACTAAAAAGTAACACCTAAACCAACGTGTATATTATATCCTTTGCCGTTATATACGGCACTATAATTTTTATACTCAGCATCTAATAATCCATAAATACCAAACTGGCTGAAGGCAGGAATGTCGATTCTTGTAAGTGCTCCTAATCCATAATAATTACTGCTATAAAAAGTATACATTTGATTTAGCATATTGTAAAATGTATGTCCGGTCATCACATCTGGCCAGTGATTGGACGCCTCTATATTTTTGCTGAAAACCAAACGTGCAGACGTTGTGAGTAAGGCTTTTTTTACAGGCAGCATGTGTCCCACCTGAAATATGCTGTTCCACTGAACAGCATCCAATTTCCTGTTAGGATTAATATATTTAAAGCTGGACGTTACTCTGCCAGTTTTGAATGAAAGGGTGAGGTGCGGTACTTTAAAAATATTATCTGCTGTAATTGACAGGCCTGCGGTGGCTTCATGATGCGAAAATCTTTCAGATTCAGATATTTTAACAAAGCCAATATCGTCTCCCCTGTTATTAAAATTAGCCTCTAAACTTTTCCTGTTTTTAATGCTTCCAAAGAGTTTAATAAGATATGAACTTTTGTTGCTTTTTAAAAGATACCCCAGGTCAGCAAAGCCTTTGTTCTCTGTTAATTTCCCGATATCGCCCACTACATTATTCAGTCTTTTTTTTATTACTAGTTGGTCAAATCCTGAAGTGAACATGATGCCTTTTCTGTTTTCTGAAATGAGACCAAGCATTACTCCTTTATTATTTCCATTAAAAAGGGCACTTGCATTTGTCCCGTCCAGCAGATCATTATAGGTTCCTAATCCAGCGTCATGATATATATTGGGGGCTCCTAAGTTACTGGCAAAGCTTAAAGTATTTCTTTGATGATATTTGCTCCCTTTAAGATCCAACGCTATTCTATAGTCTTTGACAAGCCTTTTGGACACCGCTAAAATGACGTCTATTTTTGATGAAGTGTTCTCCGGTCTCGGATCTCTTTTTCGATACGCTAATTCTCCGGTATAAGCACCTTCAAACCCAACACTAATCTTCCTGAAATTTTTTAATAGACCTCCATTAAAATAGTACGTTTCAGACTTTAAATCTCCTCCTACTGTATCAGACATTACATAAGGATAGACAATATCATAATCTGATGTTTCATTATATACAATATTCCTGATCTTTTTGTTTTTATACGAAGCATTGCCCCATAAGGTCAATCCTTGTTGCAGCTTTTTAAAACTTTCAGATGCAATACTAAAACCGTCGGCACCAGAACCTAATTGAGGCAAATAAATATCTGAAGCGTTGTTGAAATAATTCAGATGCAATGATGAATGGTTAAATTGGTTTTGCCATGTTCTCAGAGCCGCACTTCTATAAAAATTTTTCTGAGCATTATAGGTTAGGGCTAATTGCTCCTGTAGCGCCAGCCTTATAGTATCATTTCTCTGAGCGTGAACAATTGTCACGCCCAAAAGAAATGAGATTATTGTTAGCGTTTTACTCACAAAATGTTATTAGTTAGAAAGAGATGCTTTTTGTTCAGGATCAAAGTCCACTGTCGAATTATTGGTGTCTTTGTATATTTTTCGTCCGTCTGGAGTTGTGCTTAAAATTTTTCTGATGACACTTTTTCCATACCTGTTGGCATCGCTATCTACTTTTCCACAGTAGGTCCATCCCATGTCTAGTGAGGGGGAAGTTACGATCCATTCATATTCGGAAGCTACGCTAAGATTTACAGCATCTATAATGGAACTGTTTTCAACTTTATAAACCTGAGCATTTGTAGGATTGCCTACTGCATTTATGTAAGTTGTTGTATAGGCATTTTGAGTTTTAAAGTCGGCCACAGACTTGTTCATTTTAAATATAACGTAGCTTTTAAATCCGCGATTATGCATTGTTAAGAATCCGGCAAGGTTAACTGTATTGGGCACTTCGGGATTATCTACATTAATGCTTGACAAAAGCTCAATTTCAAATTTAGACTTTGACAGATCAAAAGAGTTTGTATTATATTCTTTATGATTGATAGCATTGTTAGCTATTACAAATGACTCTCCGGGTTGGATGGGATAATCATTGCCATCGCCAGGAACCATAACTAATGTGCTACTTGTAAATGCTTCGTTCATTATGTCCGGAGTATATGCTCTTTTAGTAGTAGTTAAAAAATGTGATTCAGCAAAAACCAAACTATCTGCATATAAAACTTTGTCAGAATTGTTGTAAATGATAACATATTTATCACCATTGTATGTTTTACTTTCCGGAGTTACCGTACCGGTAAAGAAAATTTCTTGTATTACAAAACCTGCTGTTTCGTTATACAGGAAAAGAGGAAGATCTAAAGCAGATGTGGTGCTGGTTATAACCAATCCGTCTTTATATGCACGTACTTTACTTTGTGCTGTGCTACCGTCTAACTGATATTGAATGTTTCCTTCAAATGTAACATTATATGAACCCTGAGGAATGGTGATATTGATTTTGCCGTTTGAAATAGCCGAAGATGTAACTACACTATTTGTGTTAATCTCTGTAAAAGTTATAGTTCCATCCAATATTTGAACACTTTCCAAATTGCCTGGATTTACTAAACTTACGGATGCATTACTTTGCGGAAAGGCATCATCATTTTTTTTACACGAAATGATAAGAAGCCCTGCTAAGATTATGAACAGGAAACTCCTGAAGGTTGATTTTTTCATTGTTCTACGTTTTTTTTAAATTGTTTAAAAATTAAAACTCAGCTCCATTCCGAAATAAGGCGTGTTGTTTATCCCCTGCCTTACTATATAAATGTTGTTTTCATTATAATAGTTCGGAGTGTATACTATAACCTTATTTACGAACATGGCAATTATTGCTTTATTATTTATAAATCCTTTGGATAATTTAAGATTGATTTGCAGGTCAGTAGGCACTGTGCTTTTTCTAAAATAGCTGGGGTCTACGGGATCATTCAGCCACCTTAAATCAGGATCGGTTTTGTCAGCTTCTGTGTAAGGATGCAAAACCTGGTCAATACCCATATAGGCAATGGGTGTGCCTGTTTTAAAAGCATTCTGACGGGAAGTAAACCATCTGCATTGGAAGGATGCTGCTATATTCAATGCCAGTCTGGGAATCCGGCTATCTATAGTAAGATTTGTGTTGAATTGTTCATTATAGCTTCCCTCATCATCATCATAAAGGCCAACAAACTGTCTTATATTGCCATCGGTTACCACTGTTGAGTTGATGATTCGATATTGGTTCAGGCTATTCAGATAGGTGCTTCTGAACCAGGCTCCATTTAATGTAAACCTTGTATTAATACTGGTTAATCTTTTCGTGCTTATTTGGTATTCAATCCCCTCTTTCTGTAGCTCACTGCCATTTACAGCCATAGAATATCCGTAGAACTCAGTGATATCCCGATAGGTAAAATCTTTCAGAGACGGTTTTACTGACACAGTATCAGAATTGATAGACGTATTATCATACTTTTTATAATTTAATGTCCGGTACAAAGAAGCATTTCTGAATCCGTCTTTGGTAATTTCTCTGAAGTAGGTTAGAGTAGCTCTGTATCCATTATAATTAATATCAGCTCCAATTTCCCACTTTCTATTTTTTGCATGCCTTAAATTGAAATTGGTTTTATCAATAATATAGGTCATAGCATTTCCTACACGGTAAGCAGGATTATTATGATAATAGTTTAGCTGAATCAGGTCAATATACTGTTTTGTAGGATATAAATGATCCAATGTGGGTGTTTTTGTCAATAATCCCCATCCCCCGGTTAAACTGATCTGAAACGGCTTTTTATTAATATAATAAGAAGGCAATTCCCAACGTCCATTAATTCTTGGATCGGCATGAAAACTTCCTGAAATATCATATTGACGGCTAATCCCTAACAAAGAAAATAGCCGGGCTCCTGCCTGAACTGTAAAGTGATGTTTCCCTAAATTAAAGTAGGAGCTATTCTCAGCATAAAAGGAAAGCACCTGCATGGCAGGGATATCTTTAAACGCCCTTGGCCGGGTAGTGGCACCAACCTGAACCGATCCGGAAAGGTCTACAGGGTAATTCAGATCATATACTTGGCCCGATCCGAAATTCTTTGTGTAGGTTAATTCAGATCCGATCTTTAACCTGTTCCTGATATTTTTTAGATTATAGGCTGCGTTAGACGACAGCTTTATATAACCACTAATAGGTTTCCCGTCTACAATCAGGTTTCCCACATAACTGGGGGTAAGGTATTTAGC
>DAOLFI010000284.1:0-5095 GCA_035326385.1 Niabella sp. | reverse complement strand
CGGGCCTGCACATCAGCCTGCTTTACCGATATATTGTTGGAAATTGCATAATCCACACATTGTTTAAGGTTCCATTTTTCCTGGGCCCGAGCAGCCAGGCAGGAGACACCTGCTATCCATACAACCAAAACCCTTTTCATAAAGTACTAAATAGTTAATGGTAAAAATACAATAGAATCAAGAATTTGTACATTTTTCTGATGCACTATCCTAAAAATTAAATATTTCCTGTGTGGTATTGCCATAAACCGGTATAAACATTCCGGGCGGCCAGCAACGTTTCATGAGTACCATATTCAGCTAAAACGCCGTTTTGCAAAACTAAAATCGTATCGCAGTTTTTTATGGTGGACAACCGGTGGGCGATGATAATGATGGTTTTATTCTGATTTCTATACCAGTCCAATGCCTGGCGGATCTGATTTTCACTGGCCGGATCCAGGTTGCTTGTGGCTTCATCCAGTATTAAAATTTCCGGTTCTCTGTATAATGCCCGTGCTATAGCTAAGCATTGCCGCTGGCCACCCGATAAGCTTACTCCCTGCTCGCTGAGCATGGTATTATAATTAGCCGGCAGTTTTTCAATAAACTCATTGATGCCTGTTATCTTTGAGAGAAATAATATTTTCTGCATATCAGGTTCATGTGTTCCGATGGCTATATTTTCAATAATGGTACCTGCAAACAGGTCTGTATGTTGCGGCACAACTCCTATTATTTTCCGGAGGCTTTTATAACTTATATGCTGTAAGTCAAAATTCCCGATAGTGATATTACCGTTTGTTAGCGGATATAAGTTTTGCAGGAGAGACATTAACGTGGATTTACCGCTGCCGCTTTCTCCAACAATAGCTGTGCTATTTCCTTTTTTGATCAAAAGGCTAAGATTATTAAATACCTGTATCCTTGTTCCATATCTGAAGAAAACATTATTGAAAGAGATGTCTCCCATAAGCTCAGGAGTAAGCTCTACTTTATTTTCTGCTGCGGCTTCTGTTTCCAGTTCTATAATTTCAAATAGCCTGTCCGCCGCAATCAGCGCATCCTGTATGCTTTTGTTAGCTCCAATAAGCGCCGTAGCCGGCCCGGTAAGGTATCCTGTCAAAGCATAAAAGGAGAGCAATTCCCCGGGAGAAAGTGCTCCCTGCATTACAAAATAACTTCCTGCCCATAAAAGGATGATCGTAAATAAACGTGTGAAAAATTCAATGGCATTACCGGTGTATAGTCCATATACTGCCGTTTTATATATAGTGTGAAGTAGATTGTAAAACCTGTTTTCAGTTTTATTATTAGCATAGTTTTCCAGGCCCAGCCGTTTTATGGTTCCTGCGGCGTTCAGACTTTCTACCAATTGTGTTTCCAACTCGGCTCCGTCTTCCATTAATGTGCGCTGCCATTTTCTGTTTATTTTATTACTGATAAAGTAAAGCAGGGCGTATACAGGAACGATAAGCAGCATAATTACAGCCAGCTTCCAATAGTATAAAAACATCAGGCTAATGGAGAAGCCAATTATAAGTACATTTACAACTAATGAAAGTGATACGTCATTTACAAACATTCTTATTTTAACAGCATCATTTACACGGCTGATGATTTCGCCTATACGCATGGTGTCAAAGAAGCGCTGCGGTAGTTTTAGCAGGTGTTTATAATAACCTAATATAAGCCTTGCATCTATATGTTGACCGGTTTGTAACGCAAAAAGCGATTTATAGTAGCCAATTAATAATTGAAATATGAGTATGATTATCATGGCAACACTTAGTAAATTCAATAGTCTCAGATTCCCTTCTGCTAATACAAAATCAATTATTTTTTGCATATAGATGGAAGTGGAAAGTCCGAGTATGGTGTACACTACAGCTCCGGCCAGGGCTTGCATCATTATAGCCTTATGAGGTTTTATCAGTTGCCAGAACCGTGTAAGGTTGGACGTTGTTTCATTGCCAGCTAAAAAATCTTCGCGTGGGAGTATTAATATAATGACGCTGCTCCACTCTTCCTTAAATTTTTCATGTGTCTTTTCATAGACTTTTCCATCGGCCGGGTCCATAATTACGATGTGTTTTTTTGTGGCTTTGTAAATGACCACATAATGATGCAGCCCGTTTTTTAATACCATATGGGCAATGGAGGGTAATGGTATTTTGAACAGGCTTTCAAACGAACCTTTGGCTCCTTTAGCCTGAAACCCTAGCTTTTCAGCGGCTTCTATAAGTCCAAGCACGTTAGTGCCACGTTTATCGGTACCTGCATACTGGCGTATGCGGCTTACAGGTAGCTTTAGTTTATGAAAAGCTGCAATAGATGCCAGGCAGGCCGCACCGCAGTCGGTTATATCTCTTTGTTTGATTTTTGTTTCGTTTTTCATAGGGGTTACCCGTCCCTTTACCAGGGAGAAGTTGTAAATGGTTTTGCTTCTGCAGTGTTTATTTATTTCGTTCTGGTGCAGCCGGGTTTAGCCAGTCATCTATTTTGTCCCATAACAATTGCCACAGCGTTCTTTCGGCTACTACAAAGCGGGCCTGGAACGTAAGTCCTTTTTTTAATATGCCGGTAAAGCCGTTTTTCAGATGCAGTTGTGTAGTATCAAAACGGCATCTTACTTTAAAAACCGGTTGTTCGTTTACTATCAAAAAATCGTTATCAATGCTAATGATCTTTCCTGTAAGGATGCCAAAGTAATTATAATCAAAAGCGTCTACCTGGAACCTTGCTGGTTGTCCGGTTCTTAATAAGCCTGCATCCCGTGTATTTACATAACACTCGGCAATAAGCGTGCTTTCGGGCGATATGGAAGCAATGGCCTGTCCGGCCTGAACCATGCTGCCTGCATACAAATTGTTTATACCCTGTATGATGCCGCTTACTGGCGCTTTGATCTCATAATTCTTCTTATCTGCACGTATTTGGGAGCGGGTAGCATTTAATTGCGACAATTCCGCCTCATAATTTGCCAGTTCCTGCTGCCATTGCGCTACCTGGTTGCGCCTGAAAGCCTCATAAGTAGCCTGGAGCTTTTCATGCTCAACCTGTTTATCGAAAGCTTCTTTGGGGGCTATGACTTTAGCTTTTAGAAGGGTATTGTTCATGTCTACTTCATGCTGTACTTTTTTAAGCGAAGCCTGGTGATCTGCTAATTGGTATTGAAGGCGGTTGAGTTGTTGTTTATATAAAGGCGTATTTAAACTACTCATAGAAGCATTGCCCTGCATTGTGGTAAGCGTTTTTAAATCTTGAATGTACTGTCTGTGCTGGTGGATGTCGTAGTTGTTACTTATTGTTTGTCCTGGAGACATATCATCTCTTATAGTAGCTATCACCGCTCCTTCCTGCACGGCCTCCCCTTCTTTATATAATACTTTTTCTACAATACCTGTAAGCGCGGGCCTTATTTCGGTACTCTCTGTAGAAGGGCGGGTGATGCCGGAAGCGCGGGTGGAAATGGTAGTGGAGATGAAAGGTAGTGCAGAAAGCGCTGCTGCAATTACTGTTATTATAAGCAGGTAAATAGCAGATGTGCGCTGTTTTTGCGGAGGAAATGTGTAAGAGGTACTGTTGTTCATTAGTAGCTATGGTGATGGCGGTTGCTATACTCCAAAAGTATCAGTATAACAAATCGAACAATATTGGGCAACTGCAAAGGATGTGATATATACGTTCAAAAGCGCCTAACGCTTCACACAAAAAAAGTTATAAAATAGAAGTAAGGAATACAGTTTGCAAATTCGTATAGCTGAACTGCAGAAGTAAATTTAATTTTTAACAATTTCAGAAATATTACTTAATAAAATTTGGAGCAAGATTTATTGAGCTTCGACTATTATTTTATAAGAAGTAAAGTTCTTTGATCTACAATATTTTAGCCAGAATACAATATGCTCCTGCTCCAAATGAAGTGATTTACTTTCCTAAAAAATCGTTTAAGCCCGACTTAATACCATTGATGAAATTAGTATGATATATGGCCAGGTAAACAACTACTATTGCTATTGTTGCAATAAGAGATATTCGTTTGTATTTCATAAATGTTAATTATAAGACTTACTCGGAATAAATTATTTCAACATTCAGTAAAAAATTAGGAGAGAAGTTTTTTGGCAGCGCCATAAGTAGTACTTAATCCAAATGTAAATACATGTAACGTTGCCCATACCCAAGACCTGCCTATAAGTTCTGCTGCATCTCCCGGACCCCCTCCGTTTGTATCAATCTTTTCTATTTCAGATAACTCTGCCACTCCGAAATTAATCCAATTTTCTAATATCATTGTTTTCATAATAAAATATTTTAAGATGTTAAATGAAATCATTTATCCCTTTTTTAATTCCACTCTTAACTTTCTCACGGTTGTCATATAAATAAATAGCTAGCGGAAGCAGCCACCAATAACCACCGTTAATGGTAGTACTCTCATTTTCCGGAATAGATAATAACCCCATTTTGTTTAAATCCATAGGTTGTGTCATAAATTTTAATTTTTAAGGTGTTTTTAAAATCTCATCTTGCGTGCTTTGCAGGCACAGGGCATACAGTGTTTTTCTTCCCTCATGGCGCGTCCGCCAATCCTATTGGTGTTGATCATTCAAAGCTGGTAAACTTCAGGTTATTAACAACGGCCCAGGAATTACCAGATCCTTGTATAGTAAAATTATATAACAAGAGATAATAAAACAACCCAAAATCCGTATAATTATATCAATTATTTATATAAATTTGTTTGTATATATAATGCTAAACTTATGACAATTAATCAAACACTAAAACAACTACGCAAATCCAGGGGAATATCCCAATCCCAGATGGCCTCAATATTAAATAAAAGTCAGAATGCTTATAGCATGATGGAATCGGGCCGTTCAAAAATAGATGCAGCTTTAGTACCGGATATCTGCCATGCTTTTAACATCTCTCCCAATGAGCTTTTTGAGTATCAGGAGGCTGATTTTCACCAGGAAAAAAACACGGTGTATACAGAACTCATCAGGCTGTTAAAAAAAGAGCTGGATAAGAAAAATGAGCTGCTTATATTGTCGCTTCAGGCCATGACTGAATTTGACAGGGTGGTAGAAAAGAACGGCAACCTGGT
>DAOLFI010000283.1:0-5099 GCA_035326385.1 Niabella sp. | reverse complement strand
TTGAGGATTTCATGTATTACTGGCTGCACCGGGCAGATCATTATTGCCGCCTGTTCTGGGCTACCCATTTTACGCATCACTCCTCTTCCAAATTCAACCTTACCGTAGGTTTCCGTTCATCAGTGCTAGAGCCGCTTTACCGCTTTATATATTTTATACCTCTTGCCTGGCTGGGATTTCAGCCTATAGACATTATCTTTATTTATGCTGCCACGCAGATATGGGGCATTTTAGTGCATACTGAAAAAGTAAAAAAACTGGGTATACTTGAATATATCCTGGTTACTCCCTCCCATCACCGGGTGCACCACGGCTCCAACCCTAAGTACTTAGATAAAAATATGGGTATGTTCCTGATCATCTGGGATAAGCTTTTCGGAACGTTTCAGGAAGAATTACCTGCTAAAGACTATCAGCCCATAAAATATGGCCTCACCACCCCTATTCCCAGGGAGGATGCCTTTACTATTGTATTTTATGAATGGATCAATATTTTTAAGGACCTGAAACGAAAAGACCTGACCTGGAAACAAAAGCTGGGCTATATTTTTGGTCCGCCAGGCTGGAGCCATGATGGCAGCAGGCAAACCAGCGAACAGATGAGAAAAACAGAGCAGGAATACGAGCTCACCAATCGCCAGGCAGATGAGTAAAGACATTTTATATAACTGGGAAAAAAAATCGAAAGAGCATCGCAAACAATACCAGCAATTTTTAAAGCGGGCTGATAAGAATAAGGTTTTGAAGCAACTGCCCCGGCTTGATGAAGAAGCTTACGAAAAAGTAAATTGCCTCACTTGCGCCAACTGCTGTAAAAACTATTCACCCCGTTTCAAAACACCCGATGTAAAGCGCATTTCGAAATACCTGGGAATGAAAGAAAGCGTCTTTATCGACACTTACCTGCGCGTAGATGAAGAAGGAGATTTTGTGGTAAAATCATCTCCCTGCCCTTTTTTGAACGGGGATAATACCTGCTCTGTTTACGAAGAACGCCCGTCAGACTGCGCAAGATTTCCTTATACAGATGAAGATGTTATTGTGAAACGCCAGGCCCTCACGCTCAAGAACAGCGAATTTTGTCCTATAACCTATTATGTACTGGAGCGATTATTGACTGGTTAAAAGACAGAGGTCGGAAGACCGAAGATATGTGAACAGATGCTGGATACTGGTTACTGGATACTTGATCCTGCTAATAGTTCATGGTTCATAGCCAATCCCGGTGAAATTGAACATTGAGCATTGATTGTTGAATATTACTTACCTGAGTATAGAATT
This sequence comes from Niabella sp., assembly GCA_035326385.1. Lineage (GTDB taxonomy): Bacteria > Bacteroidota > Bacteroidia > Chitinophagales > Chitinophagaceae > Niabella. The sequence continues at coordinate 3,818 of DAOLFI010000283.1, read as the reverse complement.
TCTGTACTATATGGTTCATAGTTTATAAATGCCGGATTGCCGGCTTTAAATATCCAGCATCCAGTATCTAATATCCAGTATCAAACTTGAAACCTGGAACTTTAAACCTTCCTCCTGTCAACTATCATCCGTCAACTGTCCTCTAACCTATAAACTTCTTCCTCAAATCTTCCACCTGTTCATCATTTATCGGGATCAGCGCTCCCAGCGCAGAGCCCATTACCAGTGATTTGGCGCTAAATTCGGCCACTTCCAGGTAGTCGAAAGTCTGTAGCAGGTTTTTACCGGTTACAATATAAGAGTTATTGCTAATGATCACGGAAGGACGTTGCTGCAGCTCGGTCAGGATCTGCTCTTCCTTATTAATAAGCGTATGGAAAGGAAGAATGGGAATATCCTGCAGAAAGATCCAGCTTTCGGGAATGGTACGCACATTGAATGTTTTACCCGTACAGCCAAAAGCCATTACATAATTAGGCTGCGAAACAATAATAGAGTTAACCTCCGGGTTTTGCTCATAAATTTTCTGATGTATCAAAGTCATACGGCTGGGCGTTTTACCGGGTTCACGTTTTCCTCCTTTGATCTGTATAATATCATTAGGCTGAAACTCCCAGCGCGATTTATCTTTTGGCGTTATTAAAAAATCATTACCCTTCAAACGTGCCGAAACAATACCATAAGAGCTGATCATCAGCCCCTGCTCACAGGAACGGCGCACTATTTTGCAAATCTTTTCCCGAAGGTCCAGCTCTTCCGGCGAATGCTCAACATGATCCAGTTCAGGCAGGTTCATTGCCTGTGTCTTATCGTGATAATCATGTATTTCTTCTTCGCTAAGCGGTTTGCTTTGCCCCAAAGCGCCTGCATTCAATAAAGTAACGGCTACCGATTCCAGAGTTTCAAAGCGCTGAAAAGCATTATCCAGGTCAGAGCCGCCTACCACGGTACCATGGTTTTCCATGATCACCGAATCAAAGCCCTTCTCAAATTCATGAGCAATTTCTTTACCCAGCTCTTCGCTGCCCGGTAAGGCATAGGGAGCATACCCTACTGCACCACAGGAAAACTTAGCCTGCGACAAGGTATTGGTATCGGGTATCTTTCTCACAATACTAAAGGCCACCAGGCCCGGGGGATGAGCATGGATAACCGCTTTAATGTCGGGCCTTCGTTTGTATATAGCGCGGTGGAACGGATATTCGGAAGAAGGTTTATGTTTCCCTTCTATACTGCCATCTGCTCTTACACACATAATATCTGATGGTGATAAAGAGCCTTTATCAACACCCGATGGCGTGATCCAGATATTCCCGTTATCATCAATTACTGAAATATTTCCTCCCGATGTAGTAGTAAGCCTTCTTTTGTAAATACGATTGATAATCTCTACAATCTGACTACGTGGATGCATTGTAAGCAGGTCTGCGTATTCTAACATAAAATTTAAGTTTGGCAATCAGGTGTAAAACTAACAGCATCGCCTTATAAAATTGTCCTGTACTTACCTGCTTATGGCAGTATCACAGCTTTCCATCATCCCTGATCAGCCTGAAAATAAAGCCTGTCAGTATAATATAGCTATTGCGAAATGATAACAATCATACGCGGATCTGCTTAATATCATACATATAGTACAATGCCAAATGTGGCCTGCTGGCAGAATTATTAAATACACTATCGCTTTTCTTTAAAAGAGTAAAGCTAAATTTGCATACATTTTTATTTTATGAGGCAAAAGGTTTTAGTGATAAAATTAGGCTCGGCCGTAATCACCAATGCAAATGGTAATATTAACAAAGCCGTTATTAAAAAAATAGTGGAAGATATAGCTACGCTGAATCAGAACTATAAGATCGTTTTGGTAAGCAGCGGCGCCGTAAGCAGCGGTAAAAAATATATACAGGATTATAAAGGCACTTTACTGCAGCGCAAGGTAGCGGCTGCCATCGGCAACCCCATACTTATCCAGCTCTACCGCCACTATTTTCAAAAGCGCGGCCTTACCGTGGCGCAGGCTTTATGCGAACGCTCACATTTCAGTAACCGCAAACAATTTTTACAGTTGCGGGATACCTTCAAAACTTTCTGGCAGCACAATGTGATCCCTGTAGTAAATGAGAATGATGTGATCAGCGACCTGGAGCTGAAATTTTCAGATAACGATGAGCTGGCTACGCTGCTTGCTATAGCATTTGACGCGGAAAACCTGGTGCTTTGTACTTCTGTAGGCGGATTTTTGGACGACAACAAAAACGTCATAAGAGAAATAAGATCTGTTAATACTGATATATTATCACTGGTGAAAAAGGGGGAAAAATCAGAATTCGGGCTGGGTGGCATGCTGTCTAAACTCACTTTTACAAGATTGGCCACTAACCTGGGTATTAATATAATCATGTGCGGCCTGCAATCTGCCACACCTATCAGCGATGCACTTAATAAGAAATCAGGCAGCTTTTTTCATGCTCAAAAGTCCAATTTAAAGAACCGCCAGAAATGGCTGGCCAGCGGATCTATTACTTTAGGGAATATTAAGCTGGACAAAGGTGCTGCAAAAGCCGTTGCAGAACGCAAAAGCCTGTTAACAGTTGGTATTACTGATATAGAAGGACGTTTTGCAGCAGGAGAAGTAGTGCAGCTAATGAACGAATTGGGCGTTATAACTGGTGTGGCCAAGACAAAACTAAGCCATACAGAGCTGAAAAAACAGCTGAAAGTTAAAAATGTAATAGCAGCTCATGCTAACGATATAGTATTATTGTAAAAATAAAATACCCGGGTTATGGATAATAAATCACATTGGGAAAAAGTGTATGAAACAAAAAGTCCCGGAGAAGTAAGCTGGACACAGGCTGTTCCTCGAACTTCCCTGAATTTTATTCACTCTTTCAATATTTCCCGGCAGGCAGCAATTATTGACATTGGTGGTGGGGACAGCAGGCTGGTTGATTTCTTACTGGAGGAAGATTACGAAAATATAACGGTGCTCGACATTTCAGAAAAAGCACTGCAAAAGGCAAAAGAGCGCCTGGGCAAAAAATCTGGAAAAGTGAAATGGATCGTCAGTGATATTACCAGCTTCCGGCCCCCTACCGCGTATGATGTATGGCACGACAGGGCAACCTTTCATTTTTTAACTTCAAGGGAGCAGGTTTCACATTACCTCAGTATAGCCGGGCAATCGGTATCAGGATACATGGCCATTGGTACCTTTTCCACCAACGGGCCACAAAAATGCAGCGGGCTCCCTATTCAGCAATATGATGAAAAAACCTTATCAGCAGTATTTGAAAATGATTTTGAGAAAATAAAATGTATCACAGAAGACCATATTACCCCATTTAATACAACCCAAAATTTTTTATTTTGCAGCTTCAGGAAAAATAAAAATAACTAATAACAGTATTTTATGTCAATACAGGCTATACTCATAAAGGCAAACAAGGCCAAAACAGCTCTTCAAAAATTACCCGAAAGACAGCTTAAAAAATTATTGCAGGCTATAGCCGATGGCATTATTGCCAAGGAAGCCGCTATACTTAAAGCCAATCAGAAAGATCTTGCCGCTAAAGGTCCTAATGACCCCAAAAACGACAGGCTGATGCTTAACAGCCAGCGCCTTAAAAATATCGCAGCAGCTATTAAAAATGTGGCAAAGCTGCCAGACCCCACAGGGGAAGTATTGACACAAAGAACTTTGCCCAACGGAATCAAACTTAAAAAAGTAGCTGTTCCGTTAGGCGTGGTAGGCGCTATTTACGAAAGCCGTCCTAACGTAACTTATGACATAGCTGCCCTTTGCCTGCGCAGCCGTA
>DAOLFI010000282.1:0-5113 GCA_035326385.1 Niabella sp. | reverse complement strand
CCAATGGTAATTTATTAGCTATACTGGATTGCCTTTGCTGCTTTGCGCATAATGCCATCCATTATCAATACAAAAAACCGGTATTGCATGATGGTGATGACTGGCAGTTAAAGGAAGCCCGTCATCCGGTTATAGAACGTCACCTGCCCGTTGGCGAAAGCTATATCCATAATGATACGGAGCTGAATAAAACCCACCAGCAAATCATTATCCTTACAGGGCCTAACATGAGCGGTAAATCGGCTTTGCTGAGACAAACGGCCCTGATCACACTGATGGCGCATATAGGCAGCTTTGTTCCTGCTGCCGAAGCCAGGATATCCTTAACAGATAAGATTTTTACCCGTGTTGGCGCATCGGATAACCTGAGTGGCGGCGAAAGTACTTTCATGGTGGAAATGAATGAAACTGCAGCCATCATTAACAATGTTACGCCTAAAAGCCTTATACTGTTAGATGAAATAGGGCGCGGTACTTCTACCTACGATGGCATTTCAATAGCCTGGAGCATTGTAGAGCACTTGCATCAATCGCCCCATCAGCCCAAAACATTATTTGCCACACACTATCACGAGCTGAATGAACTGGAGGAAAAATTTGACCGCATCAAAAACTATCATATTACCAATAAAGAAGCAGGGAATAAGATCATTTTCCTCCGTAAGCTGGCCCGTGGGGGCAGCACGCACAGCTTTGGTATACATGTAGCAAAAATGGCAGGTATGCCCGCTTCTTTAATTAAACGCGCTAACGAAATTTTGGAACAACTGGAAACACAGCATGTGGATGAGGAGAAATCGGGAAGTCAGGAAGACGGAAGGTCAGGAAGATATTTGACAGATCTTTCCGAAAAAGTGAAGGATCTTAATACTCCGCAGTTCCAGCTCTCTATTTTTGATGCGCACAGCCAGACCTTTGATGAAATACGCCGGCTGCTTGCTGACATTGACATCAACCGGTTAACACCTGTTGAGGCGCTGCTGAAACTGCAGGAGATCAAAGGAATGGTGAAGTAATTATTAGAATAAAGCTTTTGTATCCTTGAGAAGACCGAAGAGAAAATCATGAGCTGCTCTTAATTTACCCCTATCCTGTCCAAAATAATTGCCCCCTTTGGTTCTTTATCAAATACAAACCTGATCTGCTGTATCTGCTTCGGATCAAAACGGGCATCAGCTTCTTTAAAAACCGAAAAAGGCAGCTGTACCAACTGGAAAACCCTTTCAACAGGCGTGTTCTTTTTCAGCTCAGAGAAATAGTTCCATTTCGCCAGTTCTGTTTTCAGTACAGGAGTCATTACATAAAAATCGTTGAGGCTTTTTGTAACAATGCAAGACCTCGTTTTTATCTGTACCGAAAAATTGACCTGGTTTATTTCATCATTATTGTTTGCTATAAAAAAGAATAGCTTTCCTGTGGTATCCGGAGAAAGGCGATGCGAAGCCGTATCTGAAATATTTATAGCATAATAAGGAGCGGGCTCTTTTGCTTTTGCAGGCTCCCACTCAAGAAAAACGCCGGTATTCTCCTGTCCCAACGCTTCGCCATTTCTAAGTGGTAATACTTTTTCCATCCAGCTTTTTAAGCCCGATGCTTGTATAGTACAGCCCGCTAAAGTAGCTGTTGAAATATCCTGGTCTTCCTCGAAATCTGCAATATATTTAAACGTGTTATCCTCGTATTGACTGATATAATAATCTGAGGGTAAAATAGAGAATCCGTTACGGTAATCTTTTAATAAAGGGATATACTCCTTATTTCCTTTTAAAGTGGCTTCTACAAACGCTGATATATAAATTTGGGCAATACGCCTTTGGTCATCCCCGTTCAGCAAAGATTTCAGGTTCATGGAGAAATGGTCGGGAAAATCTCTGTCCCTGGTACCCCACTGAGTATTGAACTGACCATGATTGGCTTTATATATATAAAGGAAGCTTTTTAAATAATGCTGCGAAGGTTCGAACTTTAACCGGTTATATGTTTTAATGCCTGCACAATAATAAATATCCTGATCGTGACTACCATGAAGCAGCAGATAATTAACATCCTTTATATATGGCGGAATCTCTGCACCTCCTGTTCCCTTTCCTGCAGGAGCTATTTGTATAATACTCCTGATAGAAAAGTTAAAATTAAGCCTGATATTTCCGTCAAAAGGATAGCGGTTAAATTTATTTAAGACAGAAGCTATGGCAACTGCATCCGCTCCCCTGGAATGGCCGGCTAAACAAATATTGTTCATATCCACTTTTCCCGAAAAGGGGTTGCCGGCAGTGTTATTCCACTTTTGCCAGTATTCAAGATGTTTTAAAATCAGCCATGCTCTGGCATTCATTTCATCAAACCAATAGTCATCAAGCCAGCTTGCATTTAAGAAATTTTCATCTATTGATGCTACAATAAATCCTCTACTCGCCAGTAATTCGCCTAAGTATTCATACCCTCCTTCGGAATAATCTGTCATCAAATGGTTGCCATGCACAAATATCACCAGAGGAAACGTGCCTTCTCCTTCAGGATACCAAACCCTCGCATTTAAAGGCAGCGCCTTTGTATCAAATCCCCAATATGCTTTTCGCAGATGGTACTTCAGGCCCTTACTAACAGACATATAAGGTTCTCCATCTACCGGATCTGTTTTAAGAGCAATGTCCTTGCTGTATTCACTCCGCCTCTTATCTGTTCCGCTTCCGTAAAACAGCCGTTTTACTTTATAAATCCCTTTTTGCGATGGGTTACTGATCCCTGCCCTATCCTCTATTTTCTGTTCCTGGTATTCTTTGGATACAGGAGTTGTACGATCTGCTCCTTTGCTCAATAGCAAAACCAATAATGAAATATTAATAACAACTGCCAACAGAATAGTTATTACTGATACTATCCGTGTGCTTTTTTTATTCAGCCCGATACCAATCAAAACACCCGAAACCAATTCTAAAAATATAAAAAACCGGGTGAACTTTTCGCCCGGCAAAATAAATGTCAGTACACAGCTTCCTATTATAGCGACAACAATATATTTGTTAATGCTTATTAATCCCCGGTATAAATAATACGAAAATGTAAAAACTATCGCAATGAATACCAATGCAGCCAGCAATAGTATCAGTAAATCTAAAAAATGAGGCAACCCTGTTCGCATGGTGCCTCCTAAATAAAAAATACAAATTAACGCTGCAATCATACTGCCCGCCAACGCTCCTATAGATGACTTATCCAAGATCTTTATAAGATCATCGGCATACAACTTTAACCTCATCCTGATTTTATGTAACATGAGCGCTGTTTTGGGGTTATATAATTCCTATATATAATGATATATTAACCGTAAAATTAACTGCTCCCGCTGATATCTAAAACATTTACGCTTCATATATTTAAAAGAATACGTGCCACGTTCTTCACTTTTCTCCAACGTACAATGCCATCAGCCACCTCTGCACAAAGACAGAACATAACAGTCCTGAATATTACGAAAAATCGTAAATTCGACTTAAAATTATTCCTCCCATGAGATTACTGCAAATGACCAGCCTGAAAAAACCCGAAGCCTGGGGTATTTATTTCATGGTATTATTGTGCAGCATTAGCTTTCTGGCTACTTTGTTATACAACGGGCATGTTCAACAGCTGGATATAATACTGTTAATTGCTGTTTGTGTGCCGTTTATTTTCAAAAACAAAACCGTTCATATTCTTTTTGGAACGCTTTATGTGCTTTGCGGATGTTTAATTGGACTTTCCTGCCTTAAATTCCACATAACTCTTGCCCATAAACAGCCTGCTATAGATTTCATTATGGGTTACCTGCTGGCAGCAGGTGTTATGCTTAGCGGATTATTAATGGTATATCCTAAAATAAAATATGAAAGGCCTGGTATTTAGCGCCTCTGGAGTTTAAATTTACCTCTGCAACAGAAAACACAACACTTAAAAGTCTAAAATCTGGCTTTCTTTCGTTTCTTTGCCTCCATGACCTTTTACAAAAAATCAGTATTATCCCTTATCCTCTTCACTGGCTCGTTTGCTTACGCGCAGGACTCAACAAAAGAGGATAGTCTTGCTAAAGAAAAGACCACTGTAGCATTTAACGATAAAGGCCTGCAATTCAGGAAAGGCGATAATTTCCTGATGACCTTCCGTTTCAGGACCCAGCTGAGAGCGGCCTATTTAAGTAGGTTGGACGATGAGGATGCGGTGGGCTTTGAAGCACAGGTGCGGAGAATGAGGCTTCGCTTTGAAGGTTATTTAATTTCTCCCAAACTTGAATATAAGCTGCAATTAGGCTTTGCCAACAGGGATATGGACCTGGAAAGCGGCGCCCCGCAAATTGTACGCGATGCCGTTTTTTATTATAAACCAGGCAAACAGTGGTCATTCGGCTTCGGACAAACCAAGCTTCCGGGGAACAGGGAACGCGTTAACTCATCCGGCGAATTACAAATGCCTGATCGCTCTATTGCCAACAACCGTTTTACTGTAGACCGCGACTTTGGGGTTTTCATTGATAAGGATTTTGAGATCAAAGATCATATTATACAATTAAGAACTGCCATTTCATCGGGCGATGGCCGCGGGCAGTTGGCTACTGTTAAAGGTCTTGCCTATACAGGCCGTATTGAATATATGCCTTTGGGATATTTCAAAAACAAAGGCGATTATTTTGAGGGAGATCTTGATTTTGAAGAAACACCCAAATTATCTTTCGGATTTACCTATACCAAGAATTTTAAAGCCAACCGTACCGGCGGACAATTAGGTAAACCTATGGTAAGCGCTTACGATGATGAGGAAGAGCTGCTGGCTAATATCCGGACTATTATGGCAGATGCTGTTCTGAAATACCGTGGATGGGCTTTTTTAGGAGAATATTACGACCGGAAGGTGGATGCTTTTTCGGTTGCTGATTTTAGTACACGGCCCGATGACAGGCTGATCTTCCTGAAAATGCCGGCCGGCATTGCGGTTAACCTGCAGGGCAGTAAGCTGGTAACCCGGAAAGACGAAATCAGCGTAAGGTACACTCATATTACTCCTCATACCGATCTCCTGCCCTATCAGTATAAACTCAGGACAAAAGCCCTTGGTTATTCTCATTATTTCAATAAACACA
>DAOLFI010000281.1:0-5124 GCA_035326385.1 Niabella sp. | reverse complement strand
GCCATGGCGGGGGAGTGCGCCCTGTTGTTGCTGGGCCTGGCGCTTGCAGGCCGCCGCAGGCTGTGCCAGTGGCTGATGGCCGGTGCCTTTATATTCGCCGTGTTCTTTGCTGCATGTACCAAAACCGATACTGATCCTGCTGCCTTCGACACTGAAAATCTTTACATACGAATTGCACAGGTAGACAAAGACGGAACAAAAACATATAGTAAAGTTGTAAAAGCAGTGAAAGAGTGATAGTGATAACAAGAAATAGAATATTATTTACACCCGCACTAAAATAAAATACAAAAATGAAGAAAATACTTCCAACAGTTTTGCTGCTGTTGCTCTTTGCCGCCTGTCAGAAAAAAGACATCCGCGAGCTTCGCGATGAGTTGAATGAGCAAAAAAACCTGATTGCACAATTGCAAAGCGCAATAGGCATGGCTAATACAGATATACAAAACATTAAAGGCGCTTACCCAGGCCCTGCAAAATAAGGTAAGTGTTAACAGCTATACGGCTACAGCCACCGGCTACCTGCTTACCATGAGCGATGGCAGCACCATTGAAATTAAAAACGGGATCAAGGGTAAAGATGGTATCGATGCGCCACATATAGGTATAAAACAGGATACGGACGGGCAGTATTACTGGACGCTCGGTGGTACGTTTCCATTACAGAACGGGCAAAAGTTGCGTGTAACCGGTAACAATGGCACCAACGGGCAGGATGGAACCAATGGTATTACCCCGCTGCTGCGGGTAAACCAGAACGGTAATTACTGGATGATAAGCTATGATAACGGCAGCAACTGGCAGCCTGTAACCGATGGCAACGGTAATACGATACCCGCTCCCGGCGCTGCCGGTGCACCCGGCCAGCAGGGGCCTGTCGGACCTCAGGGACCTGCCGGACCGTCTGACATACCTGGCTTTGGAATTACCGAAACAGATGATACTGTTATAATTACTTACCAGGGAAATACTTATACGCTGCCCAAAGCCGGCAGCACCGGTGAAACGGAGTACAAAATAATTCTAGCTACCAATAAGTACCCGGCGGCTAATGAAACAATAAGATTAATAATAAATGCTGCCCTGCCTGACCGCTCCGATATATGGATAGATCTGAACAATGATAAAGTACAGGACGGGGGTGAAAAAGTGCATATATTCGGAATGTTTGTCAACTACCCGCTGACAATCACCAATACCGTTACCCTTTACGGAAAAATAACTTTGCTGAACTGCGCCAATAATGAGCTCACCGCTCTCGATGTATCGAAAAATAAAGCGCTTACCTGGTTACGTTGTGATGATAATAATCTAAGCACTCTTGATGTATCCGAAAACACAACACTGGCAACTTTGTACTGCGCTAAAAACCAGATAAAAGAAGCCGGTATGACAGCGCTGCTCAACGGCATGCCTGCAAGGCTCGCCGCCGATGACGCCAAGGCTTATATTCTTACAGAAGCTGATCCCGCTGAAGGAAATGAGCTGCCGTCAGCAGCAGCAATACCACTGGCAAAGAATAAAAACTGGAAACTGTACAAATGGAACGCCGGTAATAATCTGACAGAGCTCTGATGTGTATAAAACACCTCCGGGCAAGTTGTTAAACAGCTTCTAACAGGATTCATTATATCAAATATGACAGGCAATAAAACTGGATTAACAGCCGCACTGTTCATCAGCATTTTTCTTGCTTCCTGTATGAACGTTGAACCGGAACTGGTAGATATAGTCCTTGTACCGGAAAAACCGGAGCTGCTGGCAGTGCAGGAAAAACAGGTAGTCAAAAAAGAAACGGGCCGAGCTACAATATGTAGGATTCATACATGGTAAAGCCTGATTCTGCCCTAACGATAAGGAATGCTGTTCTTTAGCTGAAGAATAATAATGATTTTGTAAAAATAACCAGTCAAAGTCCAACAGATACAAATGCGCTCAAAATGCTACCTGTTGTTCAGTATTAAAAATTCTGTTAATAATAGGTTTATCCCCAAAAATAGACTGATTTATGCTTTTGCTTTGTTACTTTCGGGAAATTACTACACCTTTGCGCACACAATCTTAGAATACATAGAGAATGGGACTTTTTAACTGGTTTACACAGGAAATAGCAATGGATCTGGGTACCGCAAATACCCTCATTATACATAATGAAGAAGTGGCTGTAAATGAGCCAAGTATCGTAGCATTAAATCGGAACAATCCAAAAGAGGTTTTGGCTGTGGGGAAACGTGCGTTAATGATGCACGAAAAAACACATGAAAGCATCCGCACCGTAAGGCCCTTAAAAGATGGTGTAATTGCCGATTTTAACGCTGCTGAGCTAATGATAAGAGAGCTGATAAAGCTGGTATATCCTAAAAAACCTCTTTTCCCGCCAAGCTGGAGAATGATGATCTGCATCCCTTCTTCTATCACCGAAGTTGAAAAACGCGCCGTTAGAGATAGTGCAGAGCAGGCTGGCGCTAAAGAAGTGTACCTTATTCATGAGCCTATGGCCGCGGCACTGGGTATTGGTATTGATGTGGAAGAGCCTATTGGTAATATGATCATTGATATAGGCGGCGGTACTACCGGTATTACAGTAATTGCACTGGCAGGTATTGTGTGTGACCAAAGCATACGTATTGCAGGGGATGAGTTCACTGCAGATATTATGGAAGCGCTGAGAAGGTATCACAGCCTGCTGATAGGTGAACGTACAGCTGAGCAGATCAAAATACAGATCGGCGCAGCTATGAAAGACCTGGATAACCCGCCGGATGACATTCCTGTAAATGGCCGCGACCTGGTTACCGGTATTCCCAAACAAATTATGGTAAGCTACCAGGAAGTAGCCGAAGCGCTGGATAAAAGCATCTTTAAAATTGAGGAAGCTATCTTAAAAGCACTGGAACAAACACCTCCGGAGCTGGCAAGCGATATCTATCGCCGGGGCTTATATCTTACCGGTGGTGGTGCTTTGCTGAGAGGCCTGGATAAGAGATTAAGCCAAAAGATAAAACTTCCTGTTCATATTGCCGATGACCCGCTTAAAAGTGTGGTAAGGGGTACCGGCATAGCTTTGCAGAATTATGACAGGTATCCGTTTGTGATGAGATAGGGAAAGATGACAGTTGGCAGATGACTGATGAAAGGGAAAAACCTGTCAACTGTCAACCGTCCGCTGTTAACTAATATTTCAATAGCCAATATTCAATCATTCGGTGCATAATATTTTTTTATTCATCCGGCGTTTTTCAGTATTCATTCTGTTCCTGGTCTTACAGATCATTTCCCTGTACTTTCTTTTTACCTACAACCGTTCTCACCGGGCTAAAGGATTAGGTTTTGCCGGAGAAGTTACTTCTTACTTTAATAATAAATACAATGCCCTGGAAGATTTTTTTACCATGCAGGAAGAAAACCGGCGGGTACATAAGCTGAACGATTCATTGATGAACCTGCTGAATGCCAATTTTGTGCCTGTAGATTCGGGACTGACAGTAGTGCGCGATTCACTGATAAAGGATACTTCAGGGAAGATGCGGCAGTACATCTGGCGAAGCGCACAGGTTTTATACGCTACCGCCGGAAGTGATAAAAACTACCTGCAAATTAACCGTGGAAGCAGCTCCGGTATTTCCGATGATATGGGTGTTTTTAGCTCCAATGGAGGTTTGGTAGGTAAGGTGATCAATACCGGCAAGAATTTCAGCGAGGTGATGAGCCTGTTAAATGTGGTGAACAAGCTGAACGTGCAAATGAAAAGAACAGGCAGTGCCGGCACTTTAACCTGGGATGGGAAATCGCCCAAAGAGCTCACCCTGTTAAATATACCTAAAACAGATTCTGTCAGAAAAGGCGATACTATTGTTACCGGTAATTTTTCCTTAAGCTTTCCTCCCGGAAAAATGGTGGGTACTGTTTCTGCTGTGCTGAAGGATAAAAGCAGCAATTTCTTTATCCTGAAAATTAAACCTGCTGCCAACTTAACCGATATGCAGCAGGTATTTGTAGTAGAAAATGTAAACTATAATGAGCTGCAATTGCTGAACAGGGAAACGCAGGATATGGTGGATAAAAAAGGAGGAATCAAATGAGCGACCTGGTAAGAAATATCATACGTTTTATACTGTTTGTTTTCTTACAGGTGTACGTGCTGAATGCAATGCCGCATTTACACCAGCTCATAACGCCTTATATTTATTTCCTGTTTATTTTATGGCTGCCATTTTACATAAAAAAGGGGTGGGTGTTGGTGCTGGGCTTTTTGCTGGGTATGAGTGTGGATTATTATACTGTAACGCCCGGTCTGCACACAGCAGCTTGTGTGCTGGTTGCTTTCCTGAGGTCTTTTATTATTAATCTTTTTGCACCAAAGGACTCAACAGAGTTTAGTTATAAAGAGCCTTCTCCCAAAGCTATGGGCTGGAACGCTTACCTGCTTTATGCTTTGATACTTTCATTCTGCCACAATTTTTATTTGCTGTTTTTAGAATGGCTTTCCTTTGGGTCGTTTATCCACTTCCTTATGAAGATTATTATTACAACTGCTATAAGTATGTTAATGATCTTAATTGCCGAGCTCATATTTCCCCGAAAGCTAAAGTTCAGATCAAATACAGCATAGCGCTTTATATAATTTGCTGTTTAATAGCTTTTGATACAGCTTCGTTCATGGAATGTACCTGTAGCTTTTCATAAATTTTTCTGATATACTGCCTTACCGTGTTAAGGGAAATATTTAGTTCGGCCGCAGCCATTTTATAACTGTTGCCATTAACCAGGGAGCGCAACATATCTTTTTCCCGGCTGGTAAGGTTATAGTCCTGCGTTGCAGTATTTTTTAAGGCGCTGAAATTTTCCAGCACTTTACGGGCAATGAAAGGGCTCATAGGAGAGCCGCCATCCACTACATCTTTTATAGATTCGATTATTTTTTCGGGGATTGATTTTTTTAATAAATACCCTTTGGCGCCGAGGCAGATGCTGTCAAAAACATGCTGATCATCTTCAAAAACCGTAAGCATAACTACAGATACCCGCGGCTGCTTTTTAACAATATGCTTCAACCCGTAAATACCATCGGCTTCTGGCATGTCTATGTCCATCAGCACTACATCGGGCTGATAAAATTCCATG
>DAOLFI010000280.1:0-5130 GCA_035326385.1 Niabella sp. | reverse complement strand
CCATCCATTGCCAGATTTGATCTTGCTTCAAATTTCGTTTCTTCTTCAGGAACTATAAAGTATCCGTCCTGTGTGGTCTGTATTTCTTTTAAAGCTGCTATTACCGGGAACCCTAAAATTCCATTGATCCTGTAATCTATTTGCGGAAATGCCAGTCCCTCATCCTTTAATACAAGGAAAACAGCATTTCGAATTTCAATATTCCCTAATGTCATTACCGGGCATACCGCAAGTTGTGCCTGAGCTGTTTCCCCTGTTATTGTTCCCACTTCGATATCAACAGGTATAATTTTCATACCCAATTGTTTAGCTGCCGTTTCCGAGGTTGTTGACAGATTAGCGCCTGTATCAAAAATAAAATCTACAGTATTTTTGCCAGACGAAACTTTCAAATTGTTTAATCCCGCCTTGTCTTTTTCCATTTTCAAACAATTCGCCTCTTTTATTTTCACCTGTTGTTTAGGTTCGTGTTCTAAGGCAGTCCAGATTTTGAGGTTATTTTCCATTCCGTTCCTGTCATCTTCAGAAAGCAGTCTTTTATAATTAGCCATTATTGTAAGGATTGCACTTTTTGCTTCTTTGTAATTAAATAGTTTAACAGCATTATCTTCTATTGTTTTGTATAATTTAAGCATCAAAGAATCCGGAAGATTGCTTCCTGCCTGAATAAGCTGGATAATTTTTTTGTTTGATGCTTGCAACCGGTTAAACGCATTGTCCAGAAAAGCCTCGATTACTTTCTGATGTACCGTAGTCAACTCACCCTTTTGAGCATCGTAAGTTTCCACTGCTTTAAAGAAGTTCTTTTGCTCAACCAAATTGTATATTTTGTCAAACGTTGTGTTTTGTGACTGCCCGAATGCGTTTAATGTTAACGAGGTCAGTAAAATCAGCAGTGAGCTTTTTATTTGTTTCATTATAACGTTTACATAGAATTATTAGTAATATAGGAACAGCTGCATTTCTTTATAAAACATAGCGTAACTTTTAAAGGTTCTCCAAAATTTTTGCTATACCGCTCGTTTTCACCGATGATTTATAACCGCTGTTTATACTAATGGCATTGGTTATTTCTATTGAGCCCAGGTTTGTTCCAAGTTTTATTCCGCCCAATCGGATAGGATTTGTTGAAGCACCTATTTTCATTGTATTTTTCACGCCAAAATCTGCGAACTCTTTGTTTTTATCGAAAGTGATAAAGGCCTGTGTCTTTGATTCTGCTTTTACCAGGCCTCCTAAAAACTCCAGCTTGGCACCGGGACCTGCGAGGAAGGTGGAGTTGCCTGTCGTGAATTCATGTTCAAAGCCGAATGTCCAGCCCTTACCAGCTTCTACTGCATATTTGTTGCAATCTGCTTTTAGTGAAATGCCTCCGAGATCAACCGATAAATTTAACCAGGCAGGGCAAGCTATCTGCCATTCCCGGTCAGATTGTATAAGGCTGTCTATTTCCTCCGGGTTATAATCATCTTTACAACCTGCCAGTAAATTATTAATATCTCCTGTGGTGAAAAATAAGGAGCCCCAGCTTAAATAACTAAAATAACCGGATACAGCACCATAAACAGCAGCCTGATTGGAAGCACTTGGATCTAATTGAACAATTGCTACCAACTGATTGATATAGGATTTCCATCTTTGTTGCCCCACTGTTGTGATTTTTTGAATATGAGCGCCAATCTCCTCTATGGTTTGATCTGCGAGGGGTCGTTTGTTTTCTTCACAGCATTTGATTTCATTGGCCATTTGAGCTTCAAGGCTTGCTCCGTCAGGCAAAGGAGGGCATTTTACTTTTGCAATATCAGCCATTCCTCCCTGTATCCTGTCCTGTACCCATTGCGCATCATCATCTGAATAATTAGTGAGGTATTCCGGATTGAATTCTTTATGCAGTTCTTCCAGCATCGCCTCCACCAGGTCGGAATAGATACCGGGCTTTTCATTAGGGTTAATGGGTGTCATATTTACTGTGTTCATTACAGTCATCCAATGCATCGCTTCTGCCTGAACACTGGCGGCATAAGCTTTGAATTCGGGTAATCGCATTTTTGCATCCAGCGCACTGGCAGGAAAATCAGGCATGGAGAATTTACCCATAGTAATTTCCTCGAAATGATTTTTTATAGGCACCCCATTTCTTGCATGCTTTCTCCTTGTTATTTCTCTCAGGTTAAAATTTACGCCTGTTTTATAAGCCATTGCCAATGTGCTCCTGCGAATGGCCACGCTCATTTCCCTTTCAAAATACTTCATACCCGCTGCATATTCTTTTTTAAACACGTGCAGCATTCCCATACTATGATTGGCCTCAATGTTTAAAGAATCTAATTCAAGACACCTGTTAAGGTATTCAGCTGCACGCATGACATCTCCTAATGCCATGAAACTTTGCCCGATATTATTTAAAACCGTACTGCTTTGCGGAACCCTCTCAAGACAGTATTGCAGCAAAGGAATGGCTCTATGCTCAGCTCCTGCCATATTCATCATGGCTCCCAGGTTATTAACCATTTGTAAAGAATCGGGCGATTTAGCTACTGCCTGCATCAGCAATAACATACCTTCCGCCGGATCACCATTATAGAAGCTCATAATGGACGCATCATGAATGGTGGCAATGGATTGGGATGCGCTGAATTGTTCTATTTGCTGGATCTTAGGGGCGGAGATCCCTTGCTTCACCTGGCTGATCGACTGCTGCACACTGCTTACCAGTTCCTGCCTTGTAGGTGGTTTGGATGGGATGAGCGCCAGTTTAGCTACATTTTTTACAGGAGGCTTTATGTCATAACCCCGAACGGTTCTTACATCTATATCCAGGTTATTTTTTTCTATGAGATCAGCAGCTTTTTCCGTTTGCTCCCGGAGCATTTTCTTTTTATAAGCCTCCCGTTCAGCCGGGCTCATTTGCATGAGCTTGTTTAGATCAGGAGAAATAGCACCATTATTTTGTGCCTTGACAGAACCAATGGCAAAGCCCATGCAAATGAAAAGATATATATATATTTTAATTATCATTTTTATTTAATTTCTTTTAACCATTGTTCTGCAAGAGGTTTCATCGCATTATAAACTTCTCTTCCTCCACGATAGATCCTCTTCCAGTCTGCATTTCTGGATTCGTATTCTTTATTTACAAATATTTTTTTACCATTCTTTTCTGTCAGCGCTGCATCAAAGTCAACAGTAGCCGCAGTAGCCAGATAATCCTCCAGGTATTTCCTGATCTTATCCCTGTGATCCTGCGGGTAATTCGTTTCCCATTTCTTCATTCTTTTGTCATATTGCTGCCGGGTATGCTGCTGCTGGTTGAGAGCCGTTTCATAAAAAACATTCAGCATCTTGCTATCAGGGCTTTCATAATCTTTTATAGCTTTCTCATACCCGGCTATCGCTTTGCGTGCATCTTTTTCCAATGCGGGCATTTTTTTAACCGACTCTTCCAATTCTTTAATATTTTTTTTCAACTCATCTATCCTTTCTTTCTTTATGCCTTCTTTAGTTACCGGCACAAATGATATGTTTTCTGGTTTAGAAGCTGCTCTTTCTTTCGCATAAGCAGCTTTAAAAGCTGGCCCATTTAAATAGTTTTTTGTATAAATGACGAGATCTTTGGCAATAGCAGCTTTATCTCCCCACGTCAGATTATGCAGGTTCCTAGTACCACCATAGTCTATATACCCATACAGGAAGCCATTTTTAATTCTTTCTGATCCCTGTTCCTGGCTAATACCCAATTGTTTCCACAGTTCTTCCCTCAATGTCTCTGCTGCTTTAAAGGAAAATAAAAAAAGACTGAGAATGACCGGTATAGCTGTGCCGATGTATACAGCAAAGCGCATACGGGGCATACCACATCTTTTAGGAGAAAGACCTGATGCTGTTATTAAAGTTGCTTTTGTCATGATACTATATTTTGTTTTTAATGATTGATTTTTTATTTAACCTGCACTACAACCTGGTAGCTTGAGCTGCCTGTATACCCGGGTTTGAAAATCCCTGTAACTGAATGATGGTAGGCACCGGTGTTACGTATTCTTACTTGCAAAGGCTGACCGGTTGATCTGTTCCTTGCTGTAATGATATATTTCCCAACAGGCACGTCGCTGATGCCATCCTCTCCGCCACCGATATCGGTAAGCCCTTGGGTAATGACCTGCCCGTTGCTGCCATCTGCCAGCGGACCATCGGGTGTTAAGGTCAGTTCTACATGTTCCGGCAAAAATGTAGAACCTGGTTCAGGATATACAGCTACATGGCTGCCATAGAAACCACCACCGGGCTTATCACCACTCAGTTTCCATATAAAATTCCTGATGGCACCTTCAGTACCTGCAAAGGGTGCAGCATTCTCAGGGTGCAGATCAAATGTATAAGGCTGCCCCAGGTAATTTCTTTGTATTTGTACGGACGCTTTCCAACTGCCATTAGGTACGTTTGTTTTGTAATACCCGTTGGCATCGCTGGTGGCATATATATAACTGGCATAGTAAACGGTATGCTCAATGACTATTTTAGCATTCGCAACAGCGTCCCCTTTGCTATCGGTGAGCCTGCCTTTTATTGTACCCTTTTCAATAGTAGCGTTGGTTGTACTACCTGGAATGATTACGTCAATATCTTTCTCAGTACAGCCTACTCCGGACAACATATATAGCGCGGTAATGAATAGAAACATTTTTTTCATTGCTGATAAGTTGATTGGTCTTATTTAAATTTTTATAAATTCAACACGGCGGTTATTTGCTTTGCCTTCTTTGGTATTATTGTCGCTTACCGGCTGTAATTCACCGGCTCCATCACTTTCGACTCTTGAAGTATCTATATTGAAATTGTTTATCAGGGCTTGTTTTACCGAAGCGGCTCTTTGTTTTGACAGCTCCAGGTTGGCAGCTTCACTGCCATCGCTATCCGTATGACCAATAATCTTTATTTTCATCCCGGAGTTTTGTGTAAGAACAGCTGCTATTTCACTTAGCACTCCATTGCTTTCCGGCAGCAGGGTGTAAGCATTAACATGGAATAATATGCCTGTGGTAGAAAACCGGCCTTCGTCTATCAGTTTGTGCCTTGTATCGGGCAAGCCTTTCGCAATTTTTATATTACTGATAGCATACCCTACTTCCTGCT
>DAOLFI010000279.1:0-5135 GCA_035326385.1 Niabella sp. | reverse complement strand
GATATTTATCCTGAATGTAAAATTTTGCAACCATTTATGGGAAAAGTACCATGCAAGAGGAAAAGAGATAACACAGGCTACAGCAATCAGGCGCACAAGATTTCCTGAAAGCAATATTATTATCTGTACTGCTGATGCACCAAGCACCTTGCGAATTCCCATTTCTTTAATCTTTCTGTTAGCTATAAAACTTACCAGGCCAAGTAATCCCAGGCAGCTTATAAATAAGGCCAGGCCTGTTGCCCATTTCAGTAAAGTGGAAAGACGAAGATCCGCTTCGTATAGTTTTCTTACAGTATCATCTAAAAAACTGTAATCAAATTCCTGGTCCGGATACATTTTTTGAAACAGCGCTTCTGTTTTATCTATTGCCTTTTTCCAGCCTGCAGCATCATTACCTGCCAAAGCGATGGATAAAACCGGAATCCAGCTGTTTTTATTTGCAAAAATAGTTGCAGGATGAACCGGGTTATGGAGCGACATGGTATTGAAATCCTTTACAATACCTACTATTTGTGCTGAATCTGCCGGCCCACCTTTAATAAACTGGCCTATCGCATCATGGGGATTGTACAGGTTCATTTTATGCAGCATAGATTCATTGATAAGCACATCCTGTACTTTGGCACTGGTATCAACCCGTATATTCTTTCCTGCCAATAGCTGCAGGCCAAATACATCAATATAGCTTTCATCAGCACTGCGTACATGTATATCGCTATAAGTTTCCTCCACTCCATTATTGTACCAGATGATTCGCGTGCTGTTATATCCTTCTCTTATAGGAGTTGAAGTGTTTAACGATACATTTTGTACTTCCGGAATGCGCCTTAATTCATTAGCCAGTACAAATCCTTTACTTTCTCTTTTTTTCATGAAATCAGGAATACTAAGAGATACAATACCCTCCTTTCTTAACCCCATGTCTTTATTGAGCTCAAAATGTATTTGCTTTCCAATAACAAATACCACTATCAAAAAAACCTGGGCAATTACAAACTGAGATACTGTTAAAACCTGCCGTACCCATATTCCGCGAGGCTTTCCATTGGCGATAACATTATTTTTTAGTACCAGTACCGGACGGAATCTGGAAAGCACGAAAGCGGGGTAAATTCCTGCCAGCAGGCTTACTACAAGCAGTAGCCCTGTTAAGAATACGGCTACTACAGGCTGTAATAACCTGCCGGCATTTAGCTCATCAGGTATAAAATCCTTAAAAACATAAATTAAAACCGGGGTAAGAATAACCGCTAATAGGGTAGCAAGCCCTGTTATTAAAAACGCTTCTGTTAAGAACTGGTAAATGATTTGCTTTTTGCTGCCGCCGAAAGTTTTGCGTACGCCTATTTCTTTTGCACGGAGTGTAGATTGCGCTGTAGACAAATTAATAAAATTGATGACAGCAAGTAATAGCAACAGCACTGCAAGTAATGCCAGGTTCCGGAGCGTGGTTTTACTGGCCCTTCCGTCAATACTGGTATTAAAATGAATATCATTTAAAGGTTGTAGTTTGCCGATCCACCGGTCTTTGGGATTCACATCTTTTTGGTTCCGTATAAAAATGTTTTCAACCAGCTTATCAATAGTAACACTATTGGCGCTGGTATTGATCTTAATATATAACTGGCCGTTACTTTCTATATTTCGCCATGCCGGCTGCATAAATGATTTTCCAAGATTGGTTTCTGTATAGGTTTTGAGAGAGATGAAAATACTGCTTCTGAGATCTGTATTCTCTTCTATATCGGCAATAATACCTGTTACAAATACCTGAATGCTATCCTGGAAGGTTATTTGCTTACCTGCAATTGTTTCAGGGGTGTTTCCGGGAAAATATTTTTGGGCTTCTGACAGGGTAAGCACTACCTGTCCCACCTGTGATAGCGCTGTATTAGGGTTGCCTGCTATCCACCGGCGCGGAAATATTTTGAAATAGTTGCCGTCAACAAAAGACAGCTCGTTATTTTTTGGAAATCTTTTTAAATTGCCTGTTTGCGCATCAGCAATATCAACTGTATACTTATTACCAAAAGGTGCTATAATTACAGGTGCTGCTATATCAACACCCGGAACACCCTGTGTTATAGCATTCTGGCCAGGTACGCAAAGTCCGGGGCTGCTGCCTCCCTGCATTTGGGTATATATGCGGTAAATATTTTCACGTTCCGGCACCCATTTATCAAAGCTATATTCATATTGAATAATTAAAAAAATTACCAATGCTGCGCTGATGCCAATAGAAAGGCCCAGCATATTTATTGATGTAATAGCTTTGTGCTTCCGGAAATTGCGTAATGCAACCAGCAAATTGTTTTTAATCATAAAGCCCTCCTGGCCTTCCGCCATCCCGATATTTAGGAGGCGGAGAGGAATTTTATATTGTTAATGATTCTTGTATTTAAATTTTATATCTGTTATTTTTTTACTCTTACTCTTCTCTTCTTCAGTGAGGAGTTGGTTCGGAGAACTCCTTCGGAGGGGTGAGGTTACGGGGATTTTATCACCAGCTCCTGCATATCATCCCCGTAATTATCATAGCTGCTGGTAACAACCTTATCCCCCGGCTTCAGGCCGCTGATCACTTCAAAATAATCGGGGTTTTGGCGGCCCAATTCCACATCTGTTTTATACGCCAGTTTTCCATCTTTATCCAGCTTATATACCCAACGGCCGCCGGTTTTATTATAAAAACCTCCGCGAGGCAGTAATAACGCCTTTGTTTCATCGCTTAAAGCCAGCCTGATCTGTAATGTTTGTCCACGCCTGATGCCGCCAGGTGCTTTGTTTTTAAAGGCCATATCCACCTGGAAGCGGCCACTGGTAACCTGGGTATACACTTTTTTAATAGTTAACACGTAATCTTTATCTGCAATAGTAGCTATCCCTTCCAGGTCATTATATATACGAGAAATATAATGCTCATCTATGTCCACGCGTACTTTATAATCGCCCATCACATCTAATTGACCCAAACGTTCCCCTTTATTTTTATTTTGTCCTACTTCAGCATCCAGCGAAGTGAGCTGTCCCTCAACCGGAGCCCGTACAATAAGGTCGCCTACTTTTTGGCGCATTACGGTTAGCGCGTTTTGCGATCCTTTATAAGATTGCTCTGCCTGCGCCAGCTGTTGTTTGGATGATTGCGCATCCTGGCTAATAGTTTGAGTGGCCAGTTTCTTTTTTTCAAGCTGGTAATTATAGGCATTCTCACTTTGTTTTAATTCCTGAGAGCCGATCGCTTTTTTATCATACAGCTTTTTGTTCAGGTTGTAAATACGCTCTGCTTCTTTAAGCTGGTTGTCTACATCGGTCATTTGATTAAGGTTGGTGATCCTGTTTTGCTGCGAGGCGTTTTTTGCGATCTGCATTTGCGTAATAAGGTTGTATACCTGTGTTTCCTGCTGCACCAGGCTCAGTTGCAGATCGGTATTAGACAATCTCAATATAGGCTGTCCCTTTTTCATAAAAGCGCCGTCCTCTGTATATTTTTCTTCTACTCTGCCGCCTTCTGCTGCGTCTAAGTAAATAGATGTTAGCGGCTGCACTACACCATTTACCGGAATAAACTCCCTGAAAGGCCCCTGCTTTACTTCGCTGATGGTAATACGTCCGGCCTCCACATTTAATTTCCTGTTCCCGGATGTTGCATAAATACTTGCCGCTATCAGGCAAACAATCGCTGCAATACCAGCTGCCAGCAGTATTCTTTTTGCCGGCCATTTCTTTTTTTCAATTATCCTGTCCAAAGTATCCGTCTTATTTTAATTCTTTAAATAGGGCGGGGGCTATTGCTTCCCCGGCACTAAGATCATTCATGAGAAATTCACAAACCTACCAATTAAAATAGTGCCATTGATCAATCTGTTTATTATCAATATTTTATCATTTTGCTATTGCTAAAGACTGTGCGGGTTCGTACAGTTACTGTTCGGTTTTGATACAGAAAGTTTCTTCTATACAAATTTCTGGTACAACTGTTTTTCAATATTGTAACTTTGGAGTATGAAAACATTGACCATCAATATTCCGGATTCAGTAGAGCTTGATGAAAAAGATGCCCGGATGCTTCTGGCAGTAAAGCTCTATGAAAAAAGCATTCTGTCTCTCGGCCAGGCCGCAGAAGTAGCCGGTTACTCAAAACGCACTTTTATGGAGCTTTTGGGGAACTATGATGTTTCAGTTTTTAATTATTCTGCTAATGATCTGGAAAATGATACTATAAATGTACAGGGTCATAATCACTGATACAAGTT
This sequence comes from Niabella sp., assembly GCA_035326385.1. Lineage (GTDB taxonomy): Bacteria > Bacteroidota > Bacteroidia > Chitinophagales > Chitinophagaceae > Niabella. The sequence continues at coordinate 879 of DAOLFI010000279.1, read as the reverse complement.
GTCTTATTCTGCTTGAAAAAATCGGAGAACTTCATTTACTGCAAAAATTATTTGGAACAGTTTTCATAACACCGGAAATTGCTGAAGAATATGGCTTACTGTCGCTTCCGTCATGGATTGTTGTACAAGAGCCTGCCGACAAAAGATATCAGTTGCTTTTAGAATACATAGTAGACAGAGGTGAGGCAAGTGCTATTGCGCTTGCAACAGAATGCAACCCATCATTGTTGGTAGTTGATGATTTAAAAGCAAGAAGACTGGCAAAAAAGTTCGGACTCGTTATAACAGGTACTTTTGGGATTATTATTGAAGCCAAAGCAAACGGTTTTATTCCTTCGGTAAAACTAATATTGAAGAAAATTAAACAGACTAACTTTAGAATCAGTGAAGATCTGGAAAAAGAGATCCTGAAAAAATCAGGAGAACTATAATGTCTTTAAAAAATATTTCCATATTAGCGGTTGATGATGACCCCGACATGCTGATAGCCCTCAGGCTGCTGCTAAAAGCCCGTGTAAGAACCATCACTACAGAAAAGAATCCCGAACAATTGCGCAGCCTGCTTACAGAAGGAGACTACGATCTGCTTTTACTGGATATGAACTTTACCAGCTCGCTGCATACCGGTAATGAAGGCATGTACTGGCTGCGCAAGGCAAAAGCATTAAAACCGGATCTGCAGATAATTATGATCACAGCTTATGCCGATGTAGACCTTGCAGTACGAAGCCTGAAAGAAGGCGCTGCAGATTTTATTGTAAAGCCCTGGCACAATGAAAAGCTGATAGATGCTATTGAGGAAATATGCAGTAAAAAAGACAGCGGTTCGCAAAAGAAAAAACCAGCAGGCTATGACAATGACGGATTGAGTGATTTTGT
>DAOLFI010000278.1:0-5147 GCA_035326385.1 Niabella sp. | reverse complement strand
TGATAACAGATACATTTCCGTTTGCGTCAGCAACTTCTATTCTTACATTGCGTGTTAACGTATCTGAAAGACTAATAACGCTGTTTTCCCCCAGATCATAATATACGCCACTTAAATCGCCCGGCAATTTAGAGGTATGCTGCATCCAGCTGCTGCCAAAGCTGATCATCCTGTAATCCACCTGGCAGTTCATATAGCGGCTGTCAGCATAATCAATACTGTCAATATAAAAGCTGCTTATTTCTTTATTATCAACAAATAACCGGGCACTGTAAATACCATCCTGGTTACTAGTTCCGTTGCGGGTATCATAAGCCTGGATCGAAAAGCTTAGCTTTTTCAGGTTAGTATTAACAGTACCGCCGGCTACTGAATAGGTTCCACCGGCTTTTGATAAGTTAAATAGAACGGGTGATTGATCATAAACAGCGTTGTTCCTGTCGTACATTGCCATTTTTATAATAGTAGGCGGAACATTATCAGCTATTGGAGTGCCAAATAAAGTAGGATTCAGCCTTCTGCCCGACCTGGTATCAATAATTTCCCAATGCACATGCGGTCCGCCGGAACCACCGGTAGTTCCGCTAAAGGATATAAAATCCCCTTTTTTCACAGGGAACTTCCCTGGAGGGATTGTCAGGTGCGTTTCCCATGATTCGTTTTGATACTGATGTTCTGTTACATACCTTTCCAGGTCATCTCTGAAGTCGTTCAAATGTCCGTACAAGGTTGATAGTCCGTTAGGATGGTTGATAATGATCCACCGGCCCCAGCTTAAAGGTGCAATCCCCACAAAAGCAATATACCCATCTGCCGCAGCATATACATTTTGATTTACTACCTGGTTGGTACGCACATCTAACCCCATGTGCCAGTGGTTAGGGCGCAACTCGCCCATATTAGCAACAATATCCGGCTTCAGGCCGGTAACCCACCTGAAATAGTTTTGTGGGTATGCCGGTTTCTTATACAATTGGCTAAAAGATACAAATCCGGTCAATAATAAAGCTAATGATAATAAAATTTTCTTCGACATGCGCCAAAAATAGGCAATTGAAAACAGATGAATGGTCTTGGTGCATCCTTTAGCAATATATCTCAGCAAATAGCTTTAAATGAATTCCAGGTTTTACCCATTGCAATTGCTGATACTTTTATCTTTACCTTTCACCATCGCGATCCTTTTGACAGAATGATCAGAGCACAGAGTAACAAATAGTTTAGGAGTAATATCCAGGGATTCTTCTTTTAAAGCGTATTATATTAAAGTATTTTTGGTAAAAACAAATACTATTGTTAAAGACCTATTATAAGTGAACATATTTTTTCCTCCGGAAGCGAATAAAACTTGTACTTTATAACCAGAACTATAAACCAAGCCCCGTACAGCAGGGTAAACTGTGGCAATTTTGATGGTATCTGCGGGCAACAGGCAGGGCAACATCGCTAATGATAAAATAATAAAAAAATCCTTCTCCCTTTTCCCTTCAATCGCTTACTTTTGCGCAATTTGTTTTTTTTAGAGAAAAGGAAAATAAGAAAATGCCCAAAGATACTTCCATCAAATCAGTACTGATCATTGGCTCCGGCCCCATTATTATTGGACAAGCGTGTGAATTTGACTATTCCGGCACCCAGGCTGCCCGCAGCTTGCGCGAAGAAGGTATTAAAGTAATTCTGATCAACAGCAATCCTGCCACTATCATGACCGACCCCATGATGGCAGACCGTGTATACCTGCTGCCACTTACGGTGGAAAGCATTGAACAAATATTACAGGAAAATGATATAGATGCCGTGCTGCCTACCATGGGCGGACAAACAGCCCTGAACCTGGCCAAGGAAGCCGAGGAAATGGGTATTTGGCAACAATATAATGTGCGCCTGATAGGTGTGGATATTAAAGCAATTGATAAAGCAGAGGACCGCGAAAAATTCCGCCAGTGGATGATAGCGTTGGGCGTTCCCGTAGCTACTGCCAAAACAGCCAACTCATTTTTAGAAGGCAAAGAGTATGCACAGGAGATAGGGTTTCCGCTGGTGATACGCCCCTCTTTTACACTGGGCGGTACCGGGGGAGGTTTTGTGCACGATAAAGAGGATCTGGATGAAGCGCTGAACCGAGGCTTGCAGGCATCTCCCATTCACGAAGTACTGGTAGAGCAGGCCGTTTTAGGCTGGAAAGAGTTTGAGCTGGAGCTGCTGCGCGATAATGCAGATAATGTATGTATTATCTGTACCGTGGAAAATTTCGATCCGATGGGTGTACATACCGGCGACTCTATCACTGTAGCGCCGGCTATGACATTGAGCGATACCGGAATGCAGCTGATGCGTAACACTGCTATAAAAATGATGCGCGACTTAGGCAATTTTGCGGGTGGCTGTAACGTACAGTTCTCTATGGATCCTGCAACAGAAGAAATTATTGCTATTGAAATTAACCCGCGGGTGAGCCGTTCATCTGCCCTGGCTTCTAAAGCAACCGGTTACCCCATTGCCAAAATAGCCGCCAAGCTGGCTATTGGCTATAATTTAGATGAGCTGGAGAACCAGATCACTAAAACCACATCGGCCTATTTTGAGCCTGCACTGGACTATGTAATTGTAAAAATACCACGCTGGAACTTTGATAAATTTAAAGGCGCTAATGATACACTGGGCCTGCAAATGAAAAGCGTGGGTGAGGTAATGGCTATTGGCCGCAGCATTAATGAAACAGTGCAAAAAGCCTGTCAGAGCCTTGAGAACAATGCCATTGGCTTAGGTTATTACGGCAAAAGCCTGATGCACGCAGAAGAATTACTGGAATACATTAAAACACCGAAATGGGACAGGATATTCAGAATTAAAGATGCTTTGATGGCAGGTATTTCTGTAGGAACTATTTCCAAAGCTACCAACGGTATTGACAGGTGGTTCTTATCTGAAATACAAAAGCTGTGCGCCATTGAAAAAAGACTGAGCAATTTAGGTATAAACGATTTAACAGAAGACATTTTGCGCGATGCCAAGGTAAATGGTTTCAGCGATGCCCAGATAGCCTCACTGGTGGGTGTGGAGGAGGATGAAGTATATGCAAAAAGGAAAGCATCAGGCATCAACCGGGTTTATAAAATGGTAGATACCTGCAGCGCAGAGTTTGAAGCAAAAACGCCTTATTTCTACAGTACTTTTGAAGGCCCCCTCCAAACCTCCCCTGAAAAGGGAGGCTTAGGACTTACTCAAAATGAGGCAGACTCCCCTCTCCCTCGGAAAGGGGCAGGAGGTGAGGCCAAAAAAATAATTGTATTAGGCAGCGGACCTAACCGCATTGGTCAGGGTATTGAATTTGATTACTGCTGTGTGCATGGTTTGCTGGCTATTAAAGAAGCAGGCTACGAAGCTATTATGATGAACTGTAACCCGGAAACAGTGAGCACAGACTTCGACATGGCCGACAAACTATACTTTGAGCCGGTGTACTGGGAACATGTACGGGAACTGATCGAATATGAAAAACCAGCGGGAGTAATCGTTCAGTTGGGCGGACAAACCGCACTGAAGCTGGCCGAGAAAATCAAAGATATGGGGGTGCCAATTATCGGTACTTCTTTCGACAGTATGGATATTGCGGAAGACCGTGGCCGCTTTAGTGATATGCTGAAAGAGCTGCAAATTCCTTACCCCAACTATGGCACTGCCTGGGACGTAGATGAAGCGATAGAAGTGGCTAACCGTGTAGGTTACCCGGTTCTGGTTCGTCCCTCCTATGTATTGGGAGGACAAAGGATGCGTATTGTAATCAATGATGAAGAAGTGGAAAAAGCGGTAGTAAGCCTGCTGAAACATATTCCCGGAAACAAGATCCTGATTGACCACTTCCTTGACCGTTGCCAGGAAGCCGAGGTAGACGCCATTTTCGATGGCGAAAATTTCCACGTAATGGGTGTAATGGAGCATATTGAACCGGCAGGTATCCATAGCGGAGACAGCCATGCTATGCTGCCAGCCTTCAACCTTTCTCCAATGGAAGTAACCACTATGGAGCATTACGCGGAAAAAATTGCAAGGGCCTTAAACATTAAGGGATTGATCAATATCCAGTTTGCAATAAAAGACAGCAAAGTGTATGTAATAGAAGCCAATCCCCGCGCCTCACGTACCACACCGTTTATTGCAAAAGCCTACCAGATTCCTTATCTGAACATTGCTACTAAAGTAATGCTGGGGGCTAATAAACTTACCGACTTTAAGTTTGAGAAAAAGCTGAAAGGCTATGCCATCAAAGAGCCGGTGTTCAGCTTTAATAAGTTCCCGGGCGTGAACAAGGAGCTTGGCCCTGAGATGAAAAGTACCGGTGAAGCCATCCGCTTTATCAAAGACCTGAAAGATCCTTATTTCCGGCAGCTTTATAAAGACAGGAGCATGTTTTTGAGTAAGTAAAGGATATGACCAGGCAGGGGAACCTGAGCAAGAAAGATACTGATTTAATACTAAAGGGCGTTTTGAACAACTATTCACAACGCCCTTTTATATTGTACCTCTTGTGCGTAGCATTGCTTATTCCAGGTTTGGTTTGTTTATAAGATGAAAAATACCTTTTTGAAATGATCAAGTAATAAGTAGCCACATGCCGAAAGACATGAGTAAGAAAGGGTAAGTAATAGGTCCGGCCTGGATTGCGATATCTAAGGCGTCGGAATCACGAATGCCACATCACGCTAAAGAACTATATAAATTTTGGAGAAAAAACAGGTTCCTTTGTTTCCTCTAAAATATACAGCTTTCTGATGGTTCCAAACCGTATCTTCGCCCTATGAGCTTATTGAAAGAACAGGTGGTACTTGTGGATGAGCAAGACAATGCTACCGGCACTATGGAAAAAATAGAAGCCCATGAAAAGGGTTTGCTGCACAGGGCTTTTTCTGTGCTGCTTTTTAATGATAAAGATGAACTATTATTACAGCAACGCGCTTTTGATAAATATCACTGTGGGGGTTTATGGACCAATACCTGCTGCAGCCATCCATACGCAGATGAAGATACTTTAACAGCCGCTAAAAGAAGATTGAAGGAAGAGATGGGTATTGAATGCTCCCTCCAAAAAGTTTTCGATTTTATTTACAAAGCCGGTTTTGATAACGGCCTTACCGAACATGAGTTTG
>DAOLFI010000277.1:0-5161 GCA_035326385.1 Niabella sp. | reverse complement strand
TTTTCTAAAGTAAAACAGCCGGAAGTTAACTGGCCTGATAATATTGAAGTATTTCCTTCAAAAATTGATGCTGATAACACACAAACTCCTGACGGTAACGGCTATAAATCTTTTACTATACCTTTTAAGGCTGAAAAGCCCGGAAAATATACGATTCCCTCTGTTCAGTTTACTTTTTTTGATATAGTAACCAATAAGTATAAAACGATCACTAATATTCCTGTTGAATTTAATGTAGTTCAGGAAGGAAATACCAGGGCAGAAAGGATAACAAAGGATAAAACGGAGAAAGATAATACGATGCCGTTGATTATCGGTGTGCTCATTTTGGGGGCAGTTTTGCTATTTTTCCTAATAAGGAATAGAAAGAACCGTATACAGCCTGCAGCTATTCCGGCACTAAATAAACAGGAGCCTGGAAGCTCCCCAGGTGAAACCAACCGTGCAGAGGATTTGTTAAAAGCAGCAGCAGATACCATCCATTATACCGGAGATACTTTTTATGTGAACCTAAAGCAAGCATTATCAGCCTGGTTTGAGAAACGGCTTGCGTTGCCTCAAAATGTCACTACAAACGAACTCATGCTGGCCATGACAGAAAATCACTTTTCCTCATCTAAGCAAAATGAAGTTATTGGCTTATTGAATGAGCTGGATATGAATATTTACAGCGGAGGCAGTCTTTCGGGCGATAAAGAGCGGCTGCTGAACATTGCAAGGAATATTATACTGAACGATGATTAACTCCTCTACGCAGCTTTTACTTCCGGGTACTCTTTCTTCAACCTTGCATCCAGTAAAAATGTGCCGAAAGGTACCAGTGATGCAATAAAAGCAGTAAGCGCCTTTCCAAAACTCCATTTAAGGACGATCCATACTTTTAGCAGGTATATACAGAATAAAACAAACAGTATACCGTGTAACCAGCCTACATATTTAACAGCTTCCGGAAAATTTGCATAATACTTAAGCGGCATCGCTATAAGTAATAACAGCAGGTAAGAGACCCCTTCTGCAAAGGCAACTTTCATAAAAATTTTTAGATCTTTCAAGGAACGCTCCATGTATAATGTGTTTCTTAGAGAAAACACATTCTTAAGTAAAAGGTTCATATTAACAGCACTAAAATATTATACAAAGCCAAGCGTGTTATAATGTCCGCCTAATATTTTACCGGCATCCGCATTCAGCCAGTTTTTTAATATGGTTGCATACACATCTTTAAAATCGACGTTATACTTTAAATCGCCATCACTCAAGTCCGCCAGATCAGGCATTGCATTTAAAACACCTTTTTGCTTTAATCCGCCGCTTATTAAAAACATATTATTGGCAGTCCCATGATCAGTACCGTTGCTGGCATTCTGAGCCACCCTTCTTCCAAACTCAGAGAAAGTAAACAACAGCACATCACTCATACGACCGTTCTTTTTCAAATCATCGGTAAAAGCCTTTACCGCATCATTCATTTGAGTGAAAAGTCGCTCCTGCTGGGCACCCTGGCCTACGTGGGTGTCAAAGCTGCCTAAGGAGATATAATATACTTTGGTATTGATATCCGAATAAATAAGAGAGGCTATAGTTTTAAAACCGTTACCTAACCCGGTATTGGGATAGGTGGCTCCTGTAGGATGTAAGCGGCTTTGCTTAAAAATATAATCAGCCGAGGATAAAGTTTGCGCCATAGTTTTATAGAGATATTCCACAGGCTCTTCATCATGATGATCAGGGCCATGATTTTTCATTACCTGTTTAAAAAATTTTTCATTTGAGGTTCCATATAAGCGCCGCGGATCTTTTACAGCAATGGCATTAGCCGTTTCTCCTTTTAAAGCAAGGCTTAATACATCGTCTACTTCAAGTGCCTGCGTGGGTTTATCACAGCCGCTGCACTGCGCATCTAAATAACGCCCTATCCAACCCGTATTCCAATATTCGTTGCTTTTACTTGCCGAATGCCAGATATCCATGCTCCTGAAATGTGAGCGGTCGGGGTTGGGATAGCCCACATTATTAAGGATGGCCAGGTTGCCTTCATCGTACAGGTTTTTGAAGGTTGTTAAAGCCGGATGCAGGCTTACTTCATCTGTTAGCGTTGCCGCTTTATCCATTTTTATACTCAGGCCTGGCCGTAGTTTATAGTAAATATCATTCCTCACAGGTATAACAGTGTTTAATCCGTCATTGCCGCCGCTTAACTGCAACACCACCACCACTTTATTGCCCGGCGGCACCAAAGCCCCCGACTCAAAAGCCTTTAAAAATTTAGGCATCATCATAGATGCTGTTGCCAGCGAGCCTATCTGTAAAAATTCTTTACGCCTGATTAACATAACAAATGATTTTTAGTAAGTGGGAAATAGCAAGTAAGAATATTACTTCAGTCTTTCTACCATCCCCTTTTCAACCTCTCAACCAAATAACTAACACATCTGATACTCCGGTGTGCTCATTAACTGCACTGTGGCCGATTTTATATATGCCTCCCGGGACGAAGTATCTATATTCCTGCTTACTACTTCCTGCACTTTGGAAGCGCTTACCTGTAACAAATTATTTTTTATGGCATCGAGCAATTGCTCTTTTTTTATTTTTTCATATTGGCTGATATTTCCAGACCAATTGATCTTTGCAGCTACTGCTCCATACACTTTTTTGGGTGCCTGAGCTTTTGCCGGCACTGCAGCAGTCCCATCTGTTTTTCTTCCCATCATTATATCGTCATCCTGCTTGGGCGCTACGTTTAGCTCGTCTTTATCGTTGAACATTTGCGGTATTCGCAAACGCATCATCAGGGTGCTGCTGTCGATCCACGATCTGCCACCCGACCAGCCCGCAACATTGGGAGGATACAACAACTGCTGTCCTAATATTTTTTGCATATTGAACAAGGCATAATCGTTTTCCAGCTTCATGGGTATCATGCGCTGTATACCTGCCAATAATTCAACAGGTGATTTTATTCTAACGCCGATATTCTTTGGATCATAAAACCAGTCGCTGGTAAAGATGGTTTCCATCAGGGCGGCTATATCATACTTATTATTATAAAACTGATCTGCAAGCCGGGAAACGATAGCGTCATCCATCTTATCGTTAACAAAAAAAGTATAGATCTTTTGGGTGATGAACTTAGCTGTTTGCTTGTTCTCTAAAATAATATCCAGCACATCATCTCCGTTAAAATTGCCGGTTTTACCTAATACCTCCTTCTCCCCGTTATCATGGAAGTTCTCACGAAAAACAAATTCGCCTTTTCCATTAGCTGTCCAGCCGGTAAAGGCGCGGGCGGCTTCTTTAACGTCTTTCTCAGTGTAATTCCCACGCCCCATTGTAAACAGCTCCATTACTTCCCGGGCGAAATTTTCATTAGGCCTGCCTTTCCGGTTTTGCTGATTATTTAAGAAATAAAGCATAGACGCTGACCGGGAAACCTGTTTAAGTAAAGTACCAAAATCGCTTAACCCATATTTACGGAATACATGTAATAAAAGCTGGTTATAGAAAATATTGCCGTTCCTGCTGGCAAAATGGCCATGCCAGAAAAAAGCCATTTTTTCGCGCAATTGTGCCGGGGTAGTAACCATTTCTTTTAACCAGTGAAGGTTTAAGGTTCTTACTGCTGCCTGCTGCATCCTGTTAATTTCACGGCGCTGCATTTCATCCAGGTTTTTTCTTTTCCCTGCGTTTTGCCGTTGCTCATAAAGGTCTATAAGATGATCACTTGCAACATTAATGTATTGCGGCTCTTTTGCCGATGCTTTTACCAAAGCCTTATAAAATTTTTCCGGTTTGTATTCTGGCAAATTGCCTAACTGTTCCACTGCCGGACCAAAACCGGCCCGCCATATTAAATGCTGATTTTTTAACTGGTTTGAAATTTCCATACAAACACGTTTCTTACTTGACTACAACCTGCATCGAAAGTTTAATGCGGTGCAGCAATGGGTGCAAAAAGTATGCACAAATACTTTTTATAGTGGCGCCTCAATAATCAATGAGATTAGAATATTGCAATAAAAAACGGATTTACAACTAACTGTAAATCCGTCATTCAGTATTGGATATACTTTAAAGCTATGTTATTTTTTTGCGTTAGCTTTTACATAAGCCATAAGACCGGCAGTTTCTTCTGGTGTAAGTTTGGCTTTTTTAGCCATTGCCAGCATCAGCTTTTCCTGTTCTTCAAATGTATGCCCCGGAACGTAATCTGTTTTATCCTTATGACATTTGGTGCACTTATCCGATCCGATCAAAACGCTCCCAGCTTTTATACTTTCCGCATCGGTTGCAATTTCCAAGGTTGAAGGCGGTGGTTCCGGTGCAGGCGTTTTAGACGCTTTAGGTGTACATGCTATAACTACAGAGGTAAGTATGCCTAAAGCAATGACAGTTTTCTTCATATCCGATATTTTTTATTTAGAGATAGTTTCCTTTCCGAAGTATGAATGTAACACTTTTGGCAATCGGATCTCAGTTTCTGTCTGATTATTTTCCAACAGACAGGCCACAATTCTTGGAAGCGCCAGGGAGCTGCCATTCAGCGAATGCACCAGCTGCGTTTTATTGTTTTCGTCTTTGAAACGGATCTTCATACGGTTGGTTTGATAGCCTTCAAAGTTAGAGGTAGAGCTCACTTCCAGCCAGCGTTCCTGGGCTGCACTGTACACTTCAAAATCGTAAGTAAGCGCCGAAGTAAAGCCCATATCCCCTCCGCAAAGCCTCAATATACGGTAGGGTAATTCCAGCGAAGCAAGCAGTTGCTCCACATGCGCAACCATTTCATCCAGGGCCTCATAACTTTTACTTGGATGTACCAGCTGCACAATCTCAACTTTCTCAAACTGGTGTACCCGGTTCAGGCCGCGCACATCCTTGCCAAAGCTGCCGGCTTCTCTTCTGAAGCAGGGAGAGTAGGCAGTCATCTTAACCGGCAATTCCTCTGCCTTTAAAATCTCGTCCCGGTAAATATTGGTAACAGGCACCTCAGATGTAGGGATCATATAAAAATTATCGGCCTGCATGTGGTACATCTGTCCTTCTTTATCAGGCAGCTGGCCTGTACCATAGGCTGATGCCTCATTCACCATAAACGGGGGCAGGTATACGGTATAACCCGCTTCAATATTATAGTCCAAAAAATATTGGACCAATGTCCGCT
>DAOLFI010000276.1:0-5171 GCA_035326385.1 Niabella sp. | reverse complement strand
AAGCCGGGTATGATATTACAGTGCCTTTTACAGCCGGAAGAGGGGACGCTACACAGGAACAGACCGATGTGGAATCATTTGATGTACTGGAACCAATAGCAGATGGTTTCCGCAATTATTTAAAAACAAAATACGCTGTAGCTACAGAAGCCTTATTGATTGATAAAGCACAGCTGCTTACTTTAACAGCTCCTGAAATGACCGTGTTGGTAGGTGGTATGCGTGCGCTGAATACCAATTACGATGGTTCGGGACATGGAGTATTCACCAGCCGTCCTGGTATATTGACCAACGACTTTTTTGTAAACTTGCTAACAATGGACACGGTTTGGAAGGCTACAGACAGCAGCAAGGAAGTGTTTGAAGGCAAGGACCGGAAAACCGGGGAAGTGAAATGGACGGCCACCCGCGCTGATCTTATCTTTGGTTCTAACTCCGAACTAAGAGCTGTAGCCGAAGTATATGCATGTGCTGATGCCAGTGAAAAGTTCGTGAAGGATTTTGTAGCAGCCTGGACTAAAGTGATGAATTTAGACAGGTTTGATGTAAAGTAAAATTATCCTACAGTAAAAAGAAAGGGTGGCTCGCTTTGAGCCACCCTTTTTATTTTCTTCTGCCAAACTGAAGATGAGTTACAGGAATTGTTGATATTGGTCAGAAAAATGTCCTTTGGAGGGGGATATAGGAAAGCCCATTATTTAGACAGCAGATGAAGGGGAGGACAGGAAATTGCTAACTTCATAGTTATGAAAAACCAGTTTGAAAATCACCGTTACAACAAGGCACTTAGGCCCTATGCCAGCCGTCTTAGAAAAGAAATGACAAAAGCTGAAGCCTGCCTGTGGAAGTATATTTTACGTGCCAGACAGCTAAAAGGATATTCATTTCGACGGCAAAGACCCGTAATGAAATATATAGCAGATTTTATGTGCAAAGAGCTGATGCTGATAATAGAAGTCGATGGTATTACACATCATTCAGAAGAGGCTTTAAAAAAAGATGATATCCGCCAAAAAGCGCTGGAATCGGCTGGTTTTACTGTATTGCGGTTTGATGATAGCCAAATATTGAATAGCATCAGCAATGTTCACGCTTTTCTTTCAGATTGGATTGATAAGAAAATGAAATAACAATGGTCAGTTGAACTGAATGTTAGTCCCCCTCCGGCCTGCGGCCACCTCCCCCAAGGGGAGGACACTTAGAACCTCCTGTTTGATATTTCCATTGTTATTGATTTAATCGAAGGAAAGACTATAGATATCCAACCCGTTCTTCCCAAGTGCATACAGCTTATTATTTTTAATAAAAAGCTGCTTAACTCCTTGCAGCGCTGCGGGAACCGGCCACTCGTCATATTTAAAGGTGCTGATATTATAACGGTATAATGCGTTACCAACGGCACCGTAAATATATTTACCGGTAATATGCAGGTTTTTCCAGCCGGTTATATCTATTTTATTTTTATAGGAACCATAGTAATCAAACACGTAAATGCCCTGTAAGGAGTCGTATAAATATACGTATTGGTTTTGATCGAATATTTTAACCGGAGCCAGTACCTTGTCGAAGATTTGCCTGAAATCAGCTGTTTTAAACAGCACATTCCCTTCGTCGTCCAGCTTCTTCAGCACATTGTCCATATCATCGTACAGCCATATTTTTCCGTCATACGAAAGTCCTGCGGCAGTGGCATTAAAAATATTTTTCCGGCGGAGATCTATAGTATTTTTTAAATTAAGCATCCCATCTAAAACAACAATGATAGAAAATCCTTTATAGTACAGCATTATTTTAACCGGGTTAGAAACATCTACCAACGTGGCTTCCCCGAACTTTTTAATATCGTTGAAAACAGAAATGGAGTCGCCGGCTTGGTTGAGCTTTTTCAACTGGTTACTGGCGCTCAGCAGGTATATATTATCCAGGTTGTCTACAGAAAAGGAAGCATAATCGCCTGTAACTGTTTTTAGCTTTTGGCCCATAGAGAAGGATTGCGCTTTTGCCAAAAAGCTAAAAAAAGACAGGATCAATATGTTCAGTAAAGTTCTCAATAATTACGGATGATTTTATGTTCTTTATCCTGATAAGATAATAATTGCACATCGTTGCCATCAAAAACAGCATAGGTGAAAAACGTTAACCAATCGCCCAGGTTTATGTAGCGACTTTTATCATTCAGCTTAAAATCTATAGGCAAATGCCGGTGCCCGAAAATAAAATAATTATATTCCTTCTCCTGTAGCTTTTGTTTGCAGTACTGGATCAGCCATTCACGGTCTTCACCCATGAATACTTCTTCCGAGCTGCCTGTTTTGGCACGGCTGCGGCGGCTCATATAATTGGCCATACCCATACCTATTTGTGGCGGCAGTACTCCAAATGCCCATTGGCATACAGGATTTCTAAAGATTTTTTTCAAACGTTTATAGCCTTTGTCGCCCGGACCCAAGCCATCGCCGTGGCCTATCAGGAATTGTTTGTCATTCCAGCTAAACTCTTTTGGCTCAAAATAGACCGGCATATTTAACTCCTGCTGAAGATAATCCTTCATCCACATGTCGTGGTTGCCTACAAAAAAATGCAGCTTAATGCCTTTGTCTGAAAGTTCAGCCAGCTTCCCCAGCAGACGCACATAACCTTTAGGCACCACATATTTATATTCGTACCAGAAATCGAACATGTCGCCCACAATAAAAATTTCAGCGGCTTTGTCTTCGATCTCATTTAAAAAACGGACGATCAGCTTTTCACGCACCAGACTCCCTTCGTGTGATGGCACACCTAAGTGAAAGTCTGATAAAAAGTATATGTTTTTTCCCTGTTCCAAATTGATATTATATGTGACGGGTAAAATTAGGCAGAGAACATAAAAGTTAAGCGAAAATTTAGAGACGGGTTATTTGTTTGGGCAAACAGAAATAAGTTTTTGGACAAATTTGAAGTTCTACTTTAAATCTGCCCGAAATAAGGTAGCATATTAATTTGCACCGGAATATAAAATTTACTCCATCGGTGTATTTACTTTTTTATCATAATGGCTAAGCGCCAGTCCGCACAAAACCATTACTACTCCCGTGAGTGTAAACAGGCTGAGTGTATCTTTTATTAGAACAGCTGCAATAATAATCCCGAATATAGGACAGAGAAACAGCCACAGACCCGCTTTTACAGTGTCCTGCTGTATTAGCTTTAACCAAAGCCATACGGCGCCAACAGATACCGGGATGGCCAGCCATAAAGTACCCGTCCAGAAATGACTATTAAGATGGTTCGCCTCATTTTTATAAGTAAGCATCATAAAGGGCAGCAAAAACAAACCGCCAAGGAGGGTTTGCCAGCCGTTGATGGTGAGCAGGTGCAGTCCCTCCCATTTTTTAGAAGAAAAATAAATAGTTCCGGCAGAGTAGGAAAACATGCTCACAATAAGGAGCACTAAGCCTCTTATAGTAACAGAAACTCCGTCAAGCAAAGGCCAGGCTACCACTACAAAGCCGCATATACAAATAAACAATGCCAGCAGCACGCGCGGACTGATTGGCTTTTTTAAATAAAAAACAGAAAGAAAACTGATAAATACCGGGCTGGCAGCTATCGTTAATGCACCTACACTGGCCGTTACCTCTTTCATAGATATTACATACATACCCAGGTAGATAGTAATATTCAACAATCCATACACAGCAAGCTGTTTCAGTTCTTTATGCGCCGGTAATTGCTTTTTAAGTAACACATGAGCAATAAACAGCATAATGGCAGCAGCAATGCCAAACCTGCACACAGCCACTACCAGCGGCTGCGCATCCTGCAATGCAATTTTTGTTGCCGTAGCTGCCGAAGACCATAATATGGTAAAAAGCAGCCCGGTTATCAGCCAGGAGGATTTTTTGTTCATTTAAGCTGCGCGAAAGTAAATCTTTAACCTATAACAAAAAAGCTGCCCTTTGCAGACAGCCTTTTCATAAAACGAATGGATTACTACTTAAAACCTGTATCGTATGTTTAAGCCAAAATAATTGCTTTTATAAGACACTTCTTTTTCTAAACTTATATTGGTAAAGTTGGGCCGGTACTGCAACTGGAAACTCAAACCATTATCAAGCTGGTAACCAGCAAAGGCATTGGCGCCCCACTCCAAGCGTTTAAGATGTGCATAATCATCATCCGTGTTTTTTCCGTCAAATTTTATTGGGGTGCTTTCGCTTTCATTTACAGGGCCTTCATCGCTGGTGCCTTTAATAGCTGTAATAATTTCGCCGCCTAAACCCATTCCCAGCACCGGCCCCGCACCAAAATAAAAGCCACTGCCAACCGCGCCGTTAAGTTTGTACATCAGGTTGACAGGCATTTCGAGATAGTTGGTTTTGGTAGTAACAGATATGGTACCACTTCCCGCTTCATTTTCAATGTAGCTTTCAGCTTTTCCTCCTTTGTGCACAAGGTTTAATGCGGGATTAATAAATAAGTGCTCATTAACCGGAATTTCTGCAAAAACACCCACTTTATACCCTACAGTCATTTTGTATTTCATGTTATCCCAGCTTTCTTCCTTTACTTTGAAAGAACCGGCCAGCGCGCCTGCCTGTATACCAAATTTTGTTTGAGCATAAGTTGTTATTGATCCCAATAACAGCGTTACAAATAATATCTTTTTCATGATGGTAAAGTTTTAAATGATCAATTTATTTTACAGTGTAAAACTGCAAACCGAATTGCTTTAAAACAATACCAGCAAATCATGATTTTTTCTGATCACCAGAAATGGTGAGCATTATTTCTTATTTAACTATTCCTTCAAACCTCACATTATCTATACTAAAAGTACCGCCGCCACTTTCCGCATTAAATCCATAAAATCTGAAACTAACAGTTGCTTCCAGGTTGGTATAGGCTGCATCTAATGTAATGACACAACCTTCCTGTGCCGTTGTAGCCCCATCAGCTACCTGGAATATATGGGGAGAAACAACCGATAGATTATTACTTGCAGGGCTAACCGATGCAGGAAGATTGGCGGCATAATTGTCTAAGTTGGAACGTACACTCACCTGCCTGACACCGGTGCCTGAACGTTGTAGGGTAAAGCTGATTTTTGTAAGATCTATTTTTTTACCAACAGCAGGTGTAATGGTTACTTCATAGTATTTGGAAGGATCTGCACTGCCCGTAAAAAC
>DAOLFI010000275.1:0-5174 GCA_035326385.1 Niabella sp. | reverse complement strand
AACGTGATATTGCAGGATCCCTTTGTTCAGACCTTTTTGCCTTTACCGGATACCAGCTTCTCTATGCAAACGGTATCAGTTGATGTAAAAAATACAACAGGTGTCAAACAAAAAGGAAAGCTTACGGGTACTATTGCAGGTACTCCTATTCGCTTTGGTACCGATGTGGAGCTGCAACCCGGAGAAACAAAACAAGTTGTTTTTCGACCTGATAACTATCCGCAACTTAAAATGAAGAATCCTAAACTGTGGTGGCCGATTTATAAAGGCAATCAACATTTATATTCTCTAAAGCTGGAGTTTAAACAGGGTAATGAAATTTCTCACGGACTTACCGCGCGTTTTGGTGTCCGCCAGATTCAAACAGATCAGCATACACCCGATAGGTCCCGTAGGTTTATTGTAAACGGACATCCTGTATTCATCAGGGGTACCAACTGGGTTCCGGAAGCCATGTTGCGAAGCTCTGCAGAAAGAACAAGAACGGAACTGCGCTATACAAAACAGGCAGGTTTTAACCTGGTGCGTCTTTGGGCAGGCGGCATAGCAGAGTCCGACGAGTTTTACAGGGCCTGTGATGAGCTGGGGCTGCTGGTATGGAATGAATTCTGGATCACGGGCGATACCCGTTTTCCGCAGGATACGGCCTTGTACTTTCAAAATCTCAGAGCAACCATTAAGCGCATACGTTCCCATCCTTCGGTAGTTTACTATGTAGCTTCCAACGAATCAAAGGCGCTTCCGGGAACGAAGGCAGTTATACATGAGCTGGATTCTACTATTGGTTACCAGGAACAATCCGAGTGTTGCGGCATACATGATGGTAGTCCGTATAAATATGAAAACCCTATGCAGTATTTTGAAAATACCGCGTCTCCAAGGGGCAGCCGGGTAGATGGATTCAATCCCGAATACGGTACACCCAGCCTGCCACTGGTAGAGTCATTGAGGGAAATGATGCCCGAAAAAGACCTTTGGCCTATCAATGACTCTGTATGGAATTACCTGGACGGGAATGGTTTTCATAATATGAATACAAAATACAGGGAAGCGGTGAACCAGTTCGGAGCGTCATCTTCTATTGATGAATATGCTAGGAAGGCGCAGCTGGTAGGGGCTATGAACTATCGTGCTATTTGTGAAGTATGGAATTATAATAAATTTAACTGGGGGGATAGGTTTGCATCCGGCTTTTTGTTCTGGTATCACAACAGCCCCTTGCCGCAAACGGCAAGCCGTATGTATGATTGGTATCTCCGTCCTACGGCGGCGCTATATTATGCACAAAACGGTCTGGCCCCATTACACCCGCAATTTGATTATTATAAGAATACGGTTTCAGTGTATAACGATTATCGGAGAGCGTTTACCAATTATACTATAGAGGCAAAGGTTTATGATTTGAACTCAAAGCTGGTGCATAGCCAGTCAAGGAAAATAAATATTCCGGCAGACGGGTTAGTGAAAGATGCGCTGAAGCTGGATTTTAATGACAATATTACACAGGTTCATTTTATTAAATTGATATTAAGATCTCCTGCCGGCAAGGAAGTTGGTGAAGCGTTTTACTGGAGATCGAAGGATGTTTATAAAGGAGCCTGGACAATGACGGGTCCTGCAGTTTCGGGATTTTCCGACATTGACAAGCTGCCTGAAGCAGCGTTAACTGGTAGTGTGAAAAAAAGAGAGGTCAACGGAAAAGTATTTTTGAATGTGCGCATCAATAATACATCTGATAAAATAGCATTCTTTACGCAGGTAAGGCTAATGGATAAAGAGAGCGCCGTGTTGCCCGCAACGTTTTACTCTGATAATTTCTTTTCCCTTTTGCCGGGAGAGGTGCGGAACATTACAATAGAAGTATCAAGGGAAAATTGGCCTAAAGCAAAAAGGCTCGCAACTGAATCTATAAACGCAGGCCAGATCACGCTATCAGTTTTTTGAATATACATAAAACCCGTTATATTCCGCCGGATATGCTGGATTTAAGATATGTTGTAGGCAGAAATGCCAGGATTAACGGTCTCTTGAGATAATAAATACACTTTGGCCATTACCGGGCAATTTAATAAATTCATGAATGAAAAAACTATGGATACTTCTGATATGTGTTTGTTTTTCGTTTTGCCTACCTGCACAACAAGTAGCAAAGCCGTCTTTAGTTTATACAGATGGTCTTGCTCTTAATTTGATAGGCCAGGCTTTCCCTTTACAAAACAGTTATCACCGTATCGACACTACGCTTCATCAGGATTTTCCCACAGTAATTAAAAGATTACTGACCCAGGCTGCAGGACTTGTTATCAGTTTTAAAACCAACAGTCCGCGTATTGCAGCTAAGTGGTGTGTGACAAACTCAAGAGCAGGTAATAACATGACACCTATCATGAATAAAGGGTTAGATTTATATATCAAGCGAGATGGCGTATGGCAGTTTGCAGGAGTGGGGCGACCTGATGCAGTATGTAATGAATACGTATTGGTACAGAACATGGACGAAACAGAAAAAGAATGTTTACTCTATCTGCCATTATATGATGAAGTTAAAAGTCTGGCGGTAGGTGTTGACAGCGGTTGTCATATTACTGCAGGTGAAGATCCGTTTAGAAAGATGCGGGTGGCCGTATATGGTTCGAGCATTACGCAGGGTGCGTCTGCCAGCAGGCCTGGAATGGCTTACCTGGCAAGGCTTTCAAGAGATATGGGTATTAATTTTATTAACCTTGGCCTGAGCGGAAATGGCAAAATGGAAAAAGAAGTAGCCGATATGCTGGCAGGTATCCGGGCAGATGCATTTGTACTTGATTGTTTTGCTAATCCCAGTCCTGAGCAGATTACACAACGGACTGCCTATGTGGTCAAAACAATCAGGGCAGCCCATCCCCATGTACCTATCATTATGATACAGTCCGGTTTTCGTGAAAGTGGCAATTTTAATTCTGCTATTGCTAATATCGCGCTCTTAAAAGATAAAAATGTACAGGTTGAGTTCGAAAAGCTAAAAAAGGAAGGGATTAAAAAGCTTTACCTGATCCGGGGAGATAATCTTTTAGGTAGAGATCATGAAGCTACAACAGACGGCATTCATCCCAACGATCTGGGTTTTGACAGGATGCTACAGGTGATCAAACCTGAAATGGTTAAAATTCTTAGATAAAGCGCTTTTGTTTGATATGTGTGTTAACACAAGAGTTTGGGTCAACAGCCGTTGTAGCAATAGGCGTATGGGGTAAATTAGAAACAGTTGTTGGCTGTTGTATTACAGATAAAGTAAATTTAAAATTCTGAATTTCATGAATAGTAGCTTTTTACGCTTGTTGTTTTTAATAACTTTTTTTCCTGTTGCCCTGCTTGCAGCGGCGCAGCAACAGCTTCCGGACTGGGCATTGGGCCCTTTTATAAGACCGGCCCATATTAATCCCATTCTTTCTCCGGATACGCAAAGTGTTTTCTTCGATCCTATGAGTAAACAGAACGTTGCCTGGGAGGCAGGCGATGTATTTAACCCCGCAGCGGCTGTGAAAAACAATAGGATATATGTATTGTATCGTGCAGAAGATAAGTCAGGAATGGGGATCGGCAGGCGAACCTCCAGGTTAGGCATGGCTGAAAGCAGGGATGGCATTAAAATGAAGAAAAGAAGTAAGCCGGTTTTTTATCCGGACAAAGACGGGCAGAAAGAATTTGAATGGCCGGGTGGTTGCGAAGATCCGCGCATTGCGGTTACGGAAAACGGGTTGTATGTGATGTTATACACTCAGTGGAACAGGAAAGTGGCACGCCTGGCGGTGGCCACTTCCAGAGACCTGATTAACTGGACCAAGCATGGCCCGGCATTCCAGAAGGCGTATGACGGACGGTTTAAAGACCTGTTCTGCAAATCGGGATCTATTGTCACAAAAGTGGAAAACGGCAGACAGGTAATCACTAAGCTGAACGGTAAGTACATTATGTATTGGGGCGAACGTTTTATGAACATTGCTACTTCAGACGACCTGATCAACTGGAACCCTACCCTGGATGAAAACAACAAGTTAGACCTGGTAGTAAGGCCCAGACAGGGCTATTTTGACAGCGACCTGACGGAATGCGGACCTCCTGCTATTATCACTGACAAAGGTATCCTGGTTTTGTATAACGGTAAAAATAAAGGGAACAGTGACAGGGATACTAATTACACAGCCAATACATACGCGGCGGGTCAGGTGTTGTTCGACCTGAACAATCCCTCAAAGGTTATAGACCGTTTGGATAAGCCGTTCTTTATTCCTACGGAGCCTTTTGAAAAAAGCGGTCAATACCCGGCCGGTACCGTTTTTATTGAAGGCCTCGTTTATTTCAAAAACAAATGGTTCCTGTATTACGGCTGTGCAGATAGCAGGGTAGGGGTTGCCATTTATAATCCCCAGGCTAATAACTGATAAAAAGGAAAAATAAGGTTTTTCAGCCATTGGTATAGTACGTACGGAGTTATGCAGACGTACAAAGCCCTCCTAACCGGGGGCGCAGGCAGATACCGGCAAAAGAAAAAAGCTACTTACTCTCTTGGCAATGAGTTAAAATATTCTATAGGAGATACTTTAAAGTATTTCTGAAAATTGCGGCTGAAAAGGCTTTGAGAGCTGTAACCTACCATCTTCGAAATTTCGTAGAATGTAAATTCATTCTCAGCAATTAAACTGGCGGCTTTTTTAAGGCGCGTGATATCAATTAATTCTTTTGGAGATAGCGAGGATAGTGATTTGATCTTGCGATATAACGTGGTGCGGCTCATAAACATGTGCTCGGCAAGCATATCTATATCAATATTGGAGTCTTTAATATTTTCTCGGATATACTCATCCAGTTTCTTCAGAAAGGCTTCATCTGTTTTTGAATGCGCCATTACCCGTACATCCTCAAATGGCGAACTGGCAAAATGATCCTTTATTTTCCGGCGGTTTTTAAGTAGGTTGGCAATTTGCACTTGCAGCAATTCTGATGAGAAGGGCTTTTGTATATAAGCGTCTGCTCCAACTTCCAGTCCTTCAATGTGAGCCTTATATGTATTTTTAGAAGTTAATAAAATGATGGGGATATGGCAGTATTCAACAGTGGATTTAATAAGCCTGCATAGTTCAAACCCGTCAATGCCCGGCATCATAATGTCTGATATAATCAGGTGAATAATTTCT
>DAOLFI010000274.1:0-5177 GCA_035326385.1 Niabella sp. | reverse complement strand
ATGGGAGAAGAGCCGGGAAGTAGAATTGCTGGGCGAGGCTTATTTTGATGTGGTGAAAGATAAAAAAAGACCTTTTATTGTACATACCAAAGTGATGGATGTGAGGGTAACAGGTACGGCTTTCAACATACGTGCTTATCCTGATGAAAAAAACAGTGAAACTACATTGCTGAGAGGTTCCGTAGAAGTGTATTTAAAAAAGAAGAAAGGTGAAAAAATTACACTGGCGACCAACGAAAAGTTAGTGGTGCAGAACAATTATGTGCAAAATGGAAAACTTAATATCACTGCCAATAATGAAGCCGCAATACAATTACTAACCATTAAAGTAAATCCGGTTGATTCTACTGCAAAGGAAACAGAATGGATCAATAATAAACTCGTTTTTGATAAAGAATCGTTTGAAGACATTATCCCTGTTCTCGAAAGAAGGTTTAATACAAAAATAGAGCTTCAGCGAAAAATTATATCTGACAGGAAATTTAGCGGAACATTTAAAGATGATAGCTTAAAAGATGTATTGGAGTCTTTTAAGTTTTCCATGGGATTTAATTATACTATTTATAAAGATAAAGTAGTTATTTATTAACGGTGCTGTTATTTGAAAACCTTAAAACATATTGCCATGAAAGAAGAAACCTGATCCGTTTAAGGGTCTGTTTACCATTTATATGATAGCTTATTGATAGCTTTTTGCCTGTACGCTGTAGCCTGACATCGTACCCCCAGGTAGTATGTCTGTAAAAATTGCTTCGGTGTTCTCAAAAGCTGCATAATAAGCACTGTCAATAAAGCAAGCGACCTCTAAATAAAAAGCGAAAAATGTTGGAGCCATTTTCCGCTTTTGTGACAAAAAGCTGCCCTCAAGGCAGCCATTTCATCATTTTAAAACTTACGCAATATATGAAAAAATATAATTGTGGGACCATTCTGCTATCTGGTTATCTGAAATACTTAATAATAATGAAACTGATTATTATACTTATTTGTACCGCTGCTTTGCAGGCTGTAGCTTTTAACTCCTCATCGCAGGGAAGGATAAATCTTGATCTGAAGAGCACTACTATCACCTCGGTGCTTAAAAAAATTGAGGATAAATATAATTATCGCTTTGTGTATGACGATCAGGTAGGGCTGAATAGTTCCCAGGTAGATGTATATGCTAAAAACGCAACTATAGATTATGTAATGCAGCAGCTTCTTAAAACCACTACCTTTTCTTACCGTAAAATAAATGATGTGCTGGTAGTGGTTACAGGCAAGCAGGCATTAGATCCGGCGTTACCTATTAAAGGAAAAGTGGTGGATGAAAACGGGAATCCGCTGGAAGGAGTATCCATAAGTGTAAAGGGAGGTAATGTAGGTACAACTACAAACACGGCAGGAGAATTTACATTGAATGCAGATGAGGGCGCTGTGCTTGTTATATCCTATGTAGGTTATGGAACACAGGAGATAGTTGTAGGTCCCAATGCGGCTTTAGGTATAATTGTATTAACCGGCGATGGTGTAAAGCTGGACGATATAATGGTAGTGGGTTATGGTACGCAACGGAAATCCACCCTTACCGGGGCTGTAGCAGCAGTAAAATCTGATCAGCTGGAAAAAGTTCCTATTGCTAGCACCAGCAATGCATTGGCCGGGCGGTTACCAGGCCTGGTATCTTTGCAGCAAAGCGGGCAGCCAGGTAGCGACAGGGCTTATTTAAGCATCAGGGGTTTTGGCAATCCCCTTGTAATTGTAGACGGAGTAGAAGCGGATTTTAATTCAATTGACGCTAACCAGATAGAATCGATCTCTATATTGAAAGACGCTTCTGCTTCTATTTATGGAGCACGCGCCGGTAATGGCGTAATACTGGTTACTACCAAACGGGGAAATACGCAAAAGCCTGAGATATCTTTTAAAACTTCTTATACACTGCAGAGTGTTACCTTTTTTCCTAAAAAACAATCTTCGGGGCAAATGGCCCAATTGGCTAATGAATCCTGGCTAAACTCAGAAAGCAATACTGTCCGCCCTTATACTGATGAAGAAGTGGCAAAATATTATGATGGGACCGATCCCCGTTTTCCTAACACAGACTGGAATAAGGAGCTGATAAGGAACTGGGCGCCTCAAAAACAGCACAATGTCAGCATCCGTGGCGGATCGGAGCGCATAAAATACTATGGGTTCTTAGGCTATCTTGATCAGGAAACTATGTGGAAAAAGAGCGGTGGTGGCTATAAAAGATATAATCTGCAATCCAATATAGATGCTAAAATTTTGGACAACCTTTCCATGCAGTTAGATATTGCAACGGCAATAGAGCAACGGAATTTTGCATGGAGATATTATACCAGCGGCAGCAGCAGCGATGTGTGGAACGACTTGTGGAATACCTCACCTATGTTTCCTGCATCATTTCCTGATCCCGATAAAATATCCTGGGCCGAAGGCGGTGGTACCGGTGGCGCCCATGTTACTACCAACAGGGATCTTTCAGGCTATACAGATGGAGGCCACCAGGATATAAGAGCAACCCTTAGTTTTAAATATGATTTCAAGCCCATCCCGGGACTATACCTGAAAACTTTTGCCAATTACTTTAAAGCTTATGACAGTCAGAAAAGATTCGGGAAGGCCGCAATCTTCTATTTGTATGACTACGATGCCAAAATTTATACCCAAAAAGGAGCGTTGAATAATCCCTCTAACCTGGAAGTTCAGAAAAACGAAGGGCATATGCTTACAGAGAACTACTCCTTACATTATGACAAAAAGATAAACGATCATAATGTTTCGGCGATGGCCTTATACGAAACCATTGTTTACTCTTCTGATTGGGTAAGAGCCTACAGGGAAGGCTATCTTTCCAATCTTATTGATCAGCTCAGCGCGGGCAGTACCGATGGTATGAGAAACGATGGCAATGCCAGTGAAAATGGCCGCAAATCAGCGGTGGGAAGACTAAGATATGATTACATGGGTAAGTATTTATTCGAGGGTACTTTCAGGGCTGATGCTTCATCAAGATTTCCTAAGGAAAAAAGATGGGGCTATTTCCCAAGCGTTTTGGCAGGCTGGGTTATTTCCAAAGAAAACTTTCTTCTTAACAGCAGTGTGGACGAGCTTAAGCTACGGGCCAGCTATGGCCAATCGGGCATTGACAATGTAGGTAACTATGATTATTATTCAGGATATGGAATAACAATACCCTATATACAGGGAGGGCCATATCTGTTTGGCAGCACTTACTATACTGCCCTGGGTCTTACCAATCTTGCCAACCCCTCATTAACCTGGGAAAAAATGACCATCTATAACCTGGGCCTCGATTTTTCATTCCTGAAAAGAAAAATATACGGGGAAGCCAACGTTTTTTACAGGACAAGGGAAGGCATACCCGCCAGGCGGTTATCATCCATACCAACGTCGTTTGGCGCTCCTTTGCCACAGGAAAATCTTAACAGTCAGAATAACCGTGGTTTTGACCTGATGCTGGGAACATCCGGAAGGTCATTAGATTTTACCTGGGATATTTCGGGAAATATTTCCTGGAACCGGGCTAAATGGGATCATTTTGAGGAGCCGGAATATACTGAGGAATGGCAGATAAGAACCGGTAAAAATTCCGGTAACTGGACGGACAGGAGTATTGGTTACTTAACCGATGGTTTATTCACCAGCCAGGAAGAAATTGACAACCTCGGCTATAACCAGGATGGCAATGATAATAAGAATCTTCGCCCTGGTGATGTGAAAATTCTTGACTACAATGGTGATGGTAAAATTAGCCAGGAAGATATGGTGGTGATAGGCAGAGGCAATGTACCTAACTGGATGGCGGGGCTTAATATGAACGTGTCTTACCGGAATTTTGATCTGTCTGCATTATTACAGGGCGCCTTTGGATATTCAACCGGTATTGCTGCAAAAGGTGGTAGTACACTTTACTTTGAAGAAAGATGGACTCCTGAAAATAACAGGAAAGATGGTATTGTACCCCGCCCGGGAAGCTTCAGCCCTACAAATGGCTTTCCCAGTGATTTCTGGCTGAAAGATGCGGGCTATTTAAGGTTAAAGACTATCTCTTTAGGATACCAGCTTCCTGCTGTTATAACCAGTAAGATCAATGTAAAGATGGTAAAAGCATATATAGCCGCCTTTAATATTTTAACGTTTAATAAGCTGGGTAAATACCAGGTGGACCCGGAATTTATGGCTAATAATCCCGGCGGATCTTATCCTCAGCAAAGGACAATTACCATGGGGCTCAACATCTCCCTGTAATTCACTATGCTGAAAAACGATTGTAATACTATAAACTAAAAAGATCACAAGATGAAAAAAATATATATACTCTTATCTTTTACATTATTTGCTGCACTTTTTTCGTGTACCAAAAATGTGCTTGATAAAAAGCCGCTTGGCGTTATGTCAGATGCAGTTGTTTGGGATGATCAGTCACTGATAGACGCTTTTCTGACACAGGTGTACACTGAAATGTCTATTTGGGATAATGAAATGTATATGCCGGGAAACTCTTCGCAATACTGGTTCATGATGTATTTTATAAACCATATGTCAGATGAGGCAAAAGCAAATGCTACCTGGTCCGGCAACGCTTACCGGCTTAAGTTTGGTAACATCAATGAAACCGGAACAGGGGGCTTATTGGAATGGTGGGAAAGAGCTTATGTTACAATCCGCCGGTTAAATGAGTTTATTGAACGCGTACCCAACTCCCCGGTTGATGCAGACTGGGCAAAAAAGAGAGTGGCAGAGGCAAGATTTATCAGGGCGTTCAATTATTTTTCGATGGCAAAAAGATATGGCGGTGTCCCTGTTATTACCAGAGCCCAGGCTATTTCTGATCCTCCTGAAGAGTTATTTGTAAAGAGAAATACAGAAAAGGAAGTGTATGATTTTGTAATAAGTGAAATTGATGCCTGCACCAGTGATCTGCCCGAAGTGATAGCTGCTGCGGATTATGGCAGGCCATCTAAGTATGCTGCATTGGCTTTAAAAAGCAGAGCTGCTTTATACGCAGCAAGTATTGCAGCTTTTGGCAGTGGTCCTCAGAACGGCGGGGGGGGAGGAATTGGGAGCAGCCCGGAAAAAGAATATTATCAGAAATCTTATGATGCCTCTAAAGAAAAAAACAAAAGCACTAAAAATGCACTGGATAACTC
>DAOLFI010000273.1:0-5184 GCA_035326385.1 Niabella sp. | reverse complement strand
ATAGCTGTCTGAAGAAAGGATCACTTCATCAGCCGATTCTTTTATTGCCTGCGAATAGCTTTTGTGTGGTATCATCAGTACAAAAAGCAGGATGATGAGGCCTGCTTTTTGTATCATGGTATGCTTTAACAAACTCATCAATATCCGGAATTCTGATTGGTTATACGTTTATTACCGATCAATTCAGTATATGGAATGGGGTATAATAAATGTTTGGGTTCTTCCATGTTACTGGCGGCATCTGTATTATACATTTTTGTTCGCTGGATTAAAAGTCCCCATCTTTTTAAATCAAACCAGCGCCATCCTTCAAACATTAATTCTTTCATTCTTTCTGTAACAAGGCTATCCCGTAACTGCTGTTGTGTAGGAATGCCACCTATCACAGTTTCCAGGTCATCTACCTTGGCTCTTCTTCTTACCTGGTTAATATAGGGCAGGGCCTGGGTAGTTTGCCCCATTTCATTTAAAACCTCTGTATACATCAGCAATACATCGGCATACCGCAGGTAATAAATATTCCGCGAGGATGTATTGGAGGGCTGGTTGGCTATTTGTTCGTATTTTTTTATATGCGGTTTTCCCACATCTCCCCACCAGTCGTTTAAGCCAGGGTTACCATTGCCATCGTAATAAACAGAACGGAGCGTGGCATTTTTCCTTTCTGCATCCTGCAGGGGATATATATTGGCGGCGTAAGCAGTAGGAAGCGCTACATGACCGCCTCCGCCGGGCTGATTGCTGCCCATGTTCCAACTGCCTAAGATTTCGGTGGCGTTTTGTGTATGTCCGGATTCAGTTGTGTATTGAAATTCAAACAGAGACTCTATATTGTTTTCGTTTTCTTCTTTGAAAAGATCGGCAAAGTTATCCATCAATCTTGTTTCAGAAGTATTTAACAGTGGGTCCAGCGCTGCTTTTGCCTTTGTGTAATCCTTTATGGTTAAATACACTTTTCCCAGTAAGGCCTGTGCTGCCTGCTTATTGGTACGGCCTTTTTGCATTTTGCTTTTGTCAGGTAGATTTTCTGAAGCATACTGCAGATCACTGGTAATTAACTGATATACATCTGCAGCCGGGGTGCGGGGATAGCCATTTTCTTCTTTGTCAGTATCTACAACATCGGTAGGCATCGGTAAATCGCCAAAATACTGAACAAGATAAAAGTATCCCATGGCACGCAGGAACCGGGCCTCGCCTAATAGCTGCGATTTTGCAGGCTCGGCAACAGACCCTGCACTAATATATCTTATAGCAATATTGGCATTTCCTATAGCCTGGTATAGCCGCTGCCAGTAGTAATAAATAACATCGTTTTGCGGACTCAACTGTGTTTTGTCGTAGCTGCTTAATGCCGAAAGTTGCAGCCAGTAGCCGCCCCATGTAGGAACGAACTGGGTGGTCTTACCTTCATCAGTTCCTATATTTCCCAGCAGTGAGTGTTCCGATTTTTTCAGAGTCTGGTATTGTTTGTATATTCCGGTTATACCGGCAATGGATCCTGCTTCATCGGCATATACCTGCTCTGGTGATAAATAAGATTCGGGCACGTATTCCAGTTCTTTCCGGCAGCCGCTTATAACTGAAATGACAGTAACTGTAAAAATAAATTTATAAAGAATATGTATTGATTTCATGTTTATTGCATTTAGATATTATAAGCCAACTTTTACGCCTACTAATGTGGTTCTGTATCTGGGGTAGATATCATAACTGGCGCCGCTCCAGCTGCCACCTGATGGTAGCTGAGATATTTCAGGATCAACACCAGTGTACTTTGTTATAGTGAAAGGATCCAAAAATTGCAGGTATATAGTTAACGAGCGCAGCTTTGCTTTATCAACCAGTGTCTTTGAAAAGTCGTAAGAAAGCGTAATGTTCCGTATCTTGATAAAATCTCCTTTTTGCGCCGCAAAGCTGGAAGTGCCGCCCGGCAGGCTTTTGACGGCATTCCCGAAGGCGTTAGGTCGCGGGATATTCGTATTGGTGTTTTCTTTAACAATAATATTGCCGTGTACATCTGTCACTTCTTCTGTCCAGAAATTCATCCCTTCCTTCATCAATAATCTTCTTCCGTTTGAGTATTGGTAATCCTGCCAGGCCTTATTAAAAATACTATGTCCAAACATATAATTAGCAAATACGGTCAGGCCAACTCCCTTATAATTCCAATAGTTCCAGAAGCCTCCCCAGCCTTTTGGTGTAGTACGGCCAATGGTTGTCATATCATACATATTGTATTTGCCGTCGCCATTCAGGTCTTTGATCCGCACACTGCCAGGCAGAACGCCTGCAGCACGTGCAGCCAAACTATCGCTTACCTGGTATATGCCGTCATAAACATAATCAATGATCAGGCTGTTAGGCGCTTCTCCTACTTTCAGGTTAGGCCGCAGTGAATCTATGCCGGGTAATAATTTAGTAACCTGTGATTTATAGGCAGAGAAATTAAGTTCACTCTGCCAGGTAAAGTTTTTGGTCTTTATCACATCTGCTTTTATCCTGAATTCAAATCCCCTGGTATTCATTGCTGCAACGTTGATGGTTTTATAGCTGTAGGGACTTGAAGGTGCAAGCTGGAGATTCATTAAAAGATTTTCATTGTTCTTATTATAGTAATCGGCATTAAACTGAATGCGGTTATTTAAAAAACCAAGATCCAATCCTAAGTTGAATTGTTTCTGGGCTTCCCATTTCAGGTCTTTATTAGCAAGACGGCTGAAGTCCACCTGGTAACCGGTTGTGGCTGTAGATGAGCCAAAAGGATAGGCAGAAGAAGCCATTTTGCTGTAAACCGATTCATAATCGCGGTTGTAGCTACCTACAACGCCATATCCTCCCCGGATCTTGGCATCGCTTAGGGTTCCGCTCAGTTTTACCCCGTTCATGAACGGCTCATCTATTAACCGCCATGCTGCGCTAAAAGAAGGATACACGCCAAACCTGTTGTTCTCGCCAAAGTAAGACACGCCATCTCTCCTGATGCTTGCATTAAAAACATACCGGTCTTTAAATTTATATATTAACCTGGCCAGCTGCGACTGGATGGACCAGTTAAAAAAATCACTTACAATAGTACGGTTGGTTGCCAGGCTCATATTTTTATAGGTTGTTTTGTCAGAGGGGAAACCCGAGCCATACATGGCATTCCATTCCTGCCGTCTTTTTTCAAAAGTAAAACCTGCTAAAGCAGAAAAATCGTGGTCAGCATTCAGTTTAAAGTTATACGACAGGGTATTTTCAGAGATGAAATCCTTGTAGTTGAAGTTTTCTATAGAGCCATATCCTCCTAAAGTGTAGCTGTTGTTTACATTGATGTTCCGGGGTGCATAAAACATTTGTTTATCGTAAAGGATGTCTGTGCCAAAAGAAGTTCTGAATATAAGATTCTTAAGGATCTTATACTCCAGAGCAATGTTTCCGAGTATTCTGTCGTTATTTTTTATCCGCGGGTTTTGGGTTAATATCTCGGGATTATTAATTACATATAATGTGCCCTGTGTAGGATCCAGCACTACTGTATTATTACCAGCCGAGTCAGCAAAGGGATATAGCGGGCTCATGGTAAGTGCATTATAATATACCTGCTCGTTCAGTATTTTATTATCTGTATGAGCTATGTTAAGGTTAATGCTTGCTTTTAATTTTGAAGTAACCATCGTTTCTCCATTGCTTGTTATGGAGTAGCGTTCAAAGTTTGAATTTTTAATGATCCCGTCCTGGTTAAAGTAGTTGGCGCTCAGGTACACCCTGTTTTTATCATTCCCATTGCTTACACTGATCGTGTGAGAGGTAATAGGTGCTGCTTGCAATATCCGGTTGGGCCAGTCATAGCTCCTGCCATTCCTGATGCTTTCTAACTCCAGTGATGAGAATATTTGTCTTTCAAATCTTTTATCAGCCGTTGTATCATTCAAAAACATCTTATTGCCTCCTTCATCGTAATAGGCCAGTCTTCTTAAAAGTTCGTAGTCTTTTCCATCTATAAAATCGAATGCTTTAACTACTTTTTGAATACCGTAATAACCATGATAGTTAATAGAGGCACGTCCAATCTTGGCCTTTTTGGTAGTTATAAGAATAACCCCTTCAGAAGCGCGCGATCCGTATATAGCAGCAGCTGATGCGTCTTTCAGCACATCAATAGATTCAATATCATCCGGGTTCAATTCCCTGATATCGCCTGTAGTGATTACTCCGTCTACTACATATAAAGGCCCGTTAACTGTATTTATTGAATTGATACCCCGGATCAGGGCAACAGTGCCTGCGCCTGGCTGGTTTCCGCCACTGGTTATTTGCAGGCCGGGTACTCTGCCCTGCATGGCCATATTAACGCTGGTTACAGGCATTTCGGCTATTTGTTCAGCAGAGATACTGCTGATGGCGCTGGTGATATCCTTTCGTTTTTGCGTACCATACCCGATTACCACTACCTCATCCATGCCGGCTACCGATTTGGTCAGGCTCACCATAATGTTAGTTTGACCAGCAGTAACGGCAACCGTTGATGGCTCATATCCCGCATACGATACTATCAGGTTAGCCTTACCGTCAATAGGTATTACAAAATTTCCGGCTTCATTGGTAAGTTGAGCGCTCCCGGGCTGACCCACTATGGTAATAGTGGCATTGGGCAATGCTTCACGGGTAGAGGCATCAATCACCTGGCCGGATACAGATCTTTGCTGCCCGTATACAACCGGAACAGTAAAAACAAGCATGATCATTAACAGGAATCGGTTCATAAATCTTTTTTTGATTAAGTTTAATTTCGGTGAAAGCTGACGTTGTATTTTCTTCATAAGACAAACATTAAAAGAAGTGCAATAAATCGTTTAGTCTGGCAATAATCCACTCTTGCCAATGCAAAACTCGTCCAAATAAAAAGCTGTAACAATAGCTGATCTTATGAAAAGTATGCACTTTTTTATGATTTGGGCATCGTAAAATAATCTATACATTTCAGTATCTTATCCATTGTAAAATGCCGGAAATAGGCGCAACTTTGCTTTTCATTTGCTTGAAGTATGACAACTCAATATCAATTTAAACCGGTATATATCACCGGCATATCTTTTATTTCAGCACTGGGCGGTTATCTTTTCGGATTTGACTTTGCTGTTATTGCGGGAGCGCTTCCGTTCTTAAAAGAGCAATTCGGATTTGATGAAGTGCAGGAAG
>DAOLFI010000272.1:0-5204 GCA_035326385.1 Niabella sp. | reverse complement strand
GTATCATGAACCCTACCACAGATGTTTTTGAGCAACGGATGGCAGCATTGGAAGGGGGTACTGCCGCATTGGCCACATCATCGGGCCAGGCAGCGCAGTTCCTTACTATTGCCAATATACTGCAGGCTGGTGAAAACTTTGTTACTTCACCTTACCTGTACGGGGGTACTTACAACCAGTTTAAAGTATCGTTTAAAAAATTGGGCATTGATGTACGGTTTGCTGAAGATGATAATCCTGAAAATTTCAGGAAACTGATTGATGACAAAACAAAGGCCATCTATATTGAAACACTGGGCAATCCCAAACTGAACGTACCGGATTTTGAAAAATTTGCAGCTCTGGCAAAAGAGGTAGACCTGCCGCTGATTGTGGATAATACATTTGGTGCAGGCGGCTATTTGTTTCAGCCTATTAAACATGGTGCCAATATAGTGGTACATGCAGCTACCAAATGGATTGGAGGACATGGTACCAGTATTGGCGGCGTTATTATAGATGGTGGTAATTATAACTGGGGCAATGGTAAGTTCCCGCAGTTTTCCGAGCCTTCGGAAGGATATCACGGGCTGAACTTCTGGCAGGTATTTGGAGAGGGTAACCCGCTTGGCCTGCCTAATATTGCTTTTGCCATACGTGCAAGAGTAGAGGGGCTGCGCGATTTCGGACCTGCTCAAAGTCCTTTTAACGCTTTCTTGTTTTTACAGGGACTGGAAACGTTATCGCTGCGCGTACAACGCACTGTAGATAATGCACTGGCTTTGGCAAAATGGCTGGAAGCGCATGATAAGGTAGAATTTGTGTGGTATCCTGGCCTGGAAAGCAGCGAGTACCATCAGCTGGCGCAAAAATATCTGACCAATGGCTTTGGCGGTGTATTGCAGTTTGGTATCAAAGGAGGGGTGGAAAACGGCCGGAAGTTTATCAATTCATTAAAGCTGGTAAGCCACCTGGCAAATGTGGGCGATGCAAAAACACTGGCTATACACCCGGCATCTACTACACATGAGCAGTTAAGCGCAGAAGAAAGAAAGGCTGCGGGGGTATTGGACAACCTGATTCGTATAAGCGTAGGTATTGAATATATAGATGATATAAAAGCTGATTTTGAACAGGCTTTTGCAGCAGTTTTTGCTTAAAATAAACTCAATGGGGTGTCTTAAAAGGACACTGTCAGCCTGTTCTGATAGCTATCAGGATAATATGACAACCCAATCGACTTTTGAGACAGCTTCTTTTAATAAATATGAATCAAGAGGTTTTTAGGTACACAGCGCCGTTTACTTTAGAGAGCGGAGCGGTTTTACATAATCTGCACCTGGCATATACAACTTATGGTGTGCTGAATGATACACGGGATAATGTGGTTTGGATATTCCATGCACTTACAGCGAACAGCTGCCCGCACGAGTGGTGGCCTGAAATGATAGGCTCCGGAAAAGTATTTGATCCTGAGAAGCACTTTATTATTTGTGCAAATATGCCTGGCAGTTGTTACGGAAGTATCAGCCCGTTAGATGTGAATCCCAAAACAGGAAATTCTTATTACCACGATTTTCCTTTTTTTACTATAAGGGATATGGTGCATGCCTATCGTTTGTTGCAGGCCAACCTGGGCATATCAAAAATTAAAATAGGTATTGGCGGCAGCACCGGCGGGCAGCAATTAATGGGGTGGGCTGTGCAGGCTCCTGACCTGTTTGAATATATTTTCCCGATAGCTACCAATGCTATGCATTCGCCCTGGGGTAAGGCTTTTAATGCTTCACAAAGGCTGGCAATTGAAGCTGATGCTACCTGGCTCAATAAAACGGTTGATGCAGGACGCAAAGGTCTGGAAGTGGCAAGGAGCATTGCGCTGCTTTCTTACAGAACGGATATGGCTTATAATAAAACCCAGTCGGAAGCTACTGATGACCTCATTGAGGGTTTTAAAAGCGAAAGCTATCAACGGTACCAGGGCTCGAAACTTTCGGCACGGTTTAATGCTTTTAGCTATTATGCCCTTACCAAAAGTATGGATTCGCATAACCTGGGGAGGGGAAGAGGCGGAGTGGTTCAGGCATTGAATACTATTAAGGCTAAAACCCTTGCTTTAAGCATGGAAGGCGATATCTTATTTCCGCCTTACGAGCAGGAGTTTATTGCGGGTAATATCCCTGATGCACATGTTAAGCTGATACTGTCTGATTACGGGCACGATGGCTTTTTACTGGAATTTGAACAATTGACAGATGCCATTAAGAGTTTTTTGGAACAGGAAGTAGTGAATAGCAAGTAGGGAGCAGTAAGTAGGGAGGAAGCCAAAAGCCAAAAGCATAAGGCTTAATGCGTTTGGCTTTTGTTTTACATTGTACACTGTATATAGTATATTATGCTGACAGCTGTGAATTAAAAATTAATAATAAACAATTCGTAATAAATGAGCAAACACAGAAAATTAGTGATAGGCATGTTTGGGTTTGGTGTAGTAGGCGAGGGGCTTTACAAAGTGTTGGAGCAAACACCTTCATTAAATGCCACCATCAGGAAAGTGTGTATCAAACATCCTGCTAAAAAGAGAAATGCGCCGGCATCTTTATTTACAACAGATAAGAATGAGCTGCTGGAGGATAAGGATATTAATGTAATTGTTGAGGTAATTGATGATTCGGTAGCAGCATTTGAAATTGTAAAAACAGCTCTGGAGAATAAAAAGGAAGTAGTAAGCTCCAGCAAAAAAATGATAGCTGAACATTTACAGGAACTGTTGGATCTGCAGCAGAAAACAGGCCGTTCCTTTTTGTATGAGTCTTCTGCCTGCGCTTCTATACCTGCAATCAGGAACCTGGAAGAATACTATGATAACGATCTTTTACACAGTATCAGGGCTATTATCAATGGCAGCACCAATTTCATCCTGACAAAGATGTTTGATGATAATCTTAACTTCAGGGAAGCGTTATTGCTGGCGCAACAACTGGGCTTTGCAGAAAGTAACCCCACGCTGGATGTGGAAGGATTTGATGCCCTGAATAAATGGACTATTTTCCTTTGTCATGCTTATGGTATTGTTACAGAGCCCGACAATATTTTATTTACCGGTATCCAGAATATCCATCAATCAGATGCAGCAGTGGCCAAAGCCCGCGGGCAGCAGATACGGTTAGTGGCTCAGGCTAAAAAATTAGTGGACGGTGGAGTGGCTGCTTTTGTTTTACCCCAGTTTGTGTCTGCTGATAGTCCGTTGTCTTTTGTAAAAAATGAATATAATGGTGTGGTAATTGAAAGCGGTTTTGCAGACCAGCAGTTCTTTTATGGTAAAGGGGCCGGGAGTTTTCCGACCGCATCGGCTGTATTGAGCGATTTGTCTGCATTGCGCTACGGCTATAAGTATGAATACAAAAAACTATATCACCACGAGCCTAACCAGTTAAATGAAGATATTTTTTTAAGGGTGTATATCAGCTTCAGGGATATAAAAAATATTTCTAAGGAAGATTTTGAATGGATAGAGCAGTGGCATGCCCAGGAAGACCGGAAATACCTGTCGGGTGTGATTGCTTTAAAGAAGCTGAAAAGCAGTACCTGGTGGAAGGAGAACGGCACTTCACTGATACTTGAGCCTGATGCCATCCTGGAGAGTGTGGAAGAGCGGAAGATCAGGAAAAAAAGCCTGGAGCTGGCAGGGCTGATATAAAAAAAATCAGGCGAAATATAATATCCGGGTGCTTTTTTAATGGCTCTGTGCTTGTGATGCTGCAGGGCCTCCTTGTTTCATAATTCTGTTCCTTTAATAAGTAAAACTGATTTAATAGATTGTTCTTTCAGGTGTAGAAATTGTTTTCGTTCTTCATCTTTTGTGAAGTTCTGAAAATCCTGTTCGCTGTCAAATGCTACCAAATGAATTTCGTAAGGTTTGTCAATATTGTGTTCTATGAAAGTGCCTGCTGTTGGTCTTACACGTAACAAAAGTTGTCCGTTATATTTTGAAATAGTAG
Source organism: Niabella sp. (assembly GCA_035326385.1). Taxonomy (GTDB): domain Bacteria; phylum Bacteroidota; class Bacteroidia; order Chitinophagales; family Chitinophagaceae; genus Niabella. The sequence goes on along the minus strand of DAOLFI010000272.1, from coordinate 1,224 downwards.
GAATTGCAATGGCTTCAAATTGATTGAATGCATTTTCTTGTCCGTCTATAATGTAGATGAGTTGTGTAATGAAAAACATAGTTTTAAAGTTTAGCGTTATGTTATCTTTTTCGTAAAGCTTTCCAAACGGATTATTGTCAGAGTACGTTCTTTTGAAAGGCACCCGGCCAGGAAAGATGATATCAGTCAATTGCCTGTGTGATAAAATTACATAAAGATATTTGCTGCTTCGTATTACTTTTGTTTGTATGAGCATACCTGCAATTTCCTTTGATAATACAGAATTTGCCTTTCAATATAAATCTGATAAAGAGCTGAAAGAAGCTCGCAGGCTATTTACCCTCATGGGCAATGCTTTGATGGTAAAGCTGGGAACAGGCCTTGTTCCCTGGATGATCAAAGTGGGGCTGCCTGTAAAGGACCTGATCCGTGATACTATTTTCAGGCAGTTTGCCGGTGGCGAAACGCTGGAGCAGACGGCCGCTGTAGCGCGTGTTTTGGGTAAGTATAATGTGGATGTGATCCTTGATTATGGTGTGGAAGGCGGAGAAGGGAGCGATGCGGCCTATGACCAGGCTGCAACTGAATTTATTAAGGTCATTGACTATGCCGCCACACAGCCTAACATTCCTTTTATGAGTGTTAAGGTTACAGGACTTGCACGTTTTTCTTTGCTTGAAAAGCTGGATGACCTCATGGGTAAAAAACAGGGTTCTTTAATAAAAAGATATCTAAGTGCACTGGAAGTGCTTACCATAGAGGAACGTGAGGAGTGGCACAGAGTAAGGTTAAGGGTGATGCGGGTTTGTGAAAAAGCAGCGGAGAAAAATATCGGGATGCTGATAGATGCGGAGGAGACCTGGATACAGGATCCTGTGGATGCCTTGGTAATGCTGATGATGGATTCTTTTAATAAAGAGCGCATTATTATTTACAACACAGTACAGCATTACCGGCAAGGCAGGCTTTCTTTCTTGAAAGATTGTATTGATGCTGCAAAGGAGAGGGCCTTTATCCTGGGCGTAAAACTGGTACGGGGCGCTTATATGGAAAAGGAGAGAAAACGTGCTGAGGCAAAAGACTATCCTTCACCTATACAACCAGATAAAGCCAGCTGCGACAGGGATTTTAATGCAGGTGTAAATCTGTGTATCAATAATTTAAACCATGTGGGAGTGCTGGTGGCATCTCACAATGAAAAGAGTAACATGCTGGCTGTAAAGA
>DAOLFI010000271.1:0-5215 GCA_035326385.1 Niabella sp. | reverse complement strand
TGAAACCTTATAAAAAAAGACTTGAAGATATCCGGAGCAATGGTAATCTCAGTGATTCAGTAAGGGTGGCTATTGGCAGGGTTGACGGGGAAGAAATGGTTATTGCGTGCATGGACTTTGAATTTATAGGGGGCTCCCTCGGAAGTGTAATGGGTGAAAAATTTGCACGGGCAGTTGATCATTGCATCCAGCACAAGTTACCTTATATGGTAATTAACAAGAGCGGTGGTGCGCGTATGATGGAAAGCGCTTTCTCGCTTATGCAAATGGCAAAAACAAGCGGTAAGCTTTCGCAGCTAAGCGATGCTAAACTACCTTATATATCGTTACTTACTGACCCTACTTTTGGAGGAGTATCAGCTTCCTTCGCAATGCTGGGTGATTTGAACATAGCTGAGCCCGGCGCCCTTATTGGTTTTGCCGGCCCGCGTGTAATTAAAGAAACTATTAAAAAAGACCTGCCCGAAGGATTCCAGCGCAGCGAGTTCTTATTAGAGCATGGCTTCCTTGATTTTATTGTAAATCGTAAAGACCTGAAACATAAATTGGGCACGGTTATACGCCTGTTCAGAAATTAATTATTGACAGAGCTTTGGTACAGGCGGCATCGGTATTGCCCCGATAGCTATTGGAGCACACTTCAACTGTAATAGATATATTATCCTGCATACATGTGGCAATAATAGTATAAATCCTGTCAACCTTCAACTTTTAAACTTATCAACAAATCCGTCTCCATAAAAAACCGTTCCGCATTCCATGAGTATTTTATTGATGATACTTATGTGGCCGGTATGGTATTGCTGGGAACAGAGGTGAAATCCTTGCGTGAAGGCCGGGCCAGCTTTAACGACAGCTATTGCATTATTCACAAAGGTGAAATATGGATCAAAAGCCTGCATATCTCCCCCTACTCTCACGGCACCGTAAACAACCACGATGCAGACAGGGACAAAAAGTTATTGCTGCAAAAAAGAGAGATAAGAAAAATACAGGCCAAGCTTAAAGAAAAGGGCTATACCCTGGTACCCCTCAAAATTTTCATGACCGCTCAAAATTTCATCAAAATAGAAATTGGTTTAGGAAAAGGAAAAAAATTATACGATAAGCGCGAGAGCATCAAACAAAAAGATGTGGAGCGCGAAATGAAAAGATACTTGAAATAGAACAATATAAGCTCAACTCTGCAACCAGCTTAATTTGCTTGAACTAAAAATCAAACAAATGAGGTTTTTTCTTCTTCTTATTTTAATATGCCCGGTATACTTAAAAGCACAGTTTACCGACAGCACTACAAAATTTATAAACATAACATCAGGCGGCTCCATTAACAAAACAAAAGATGGGTCCAATTACCTCTTCAATAATAATGTGCAGTTTAATGTAAAGAAAAAAAGAACTGTTCTCAATTCTGCTGGTACATGGCTCTATGGTATGACTCCTGAAAAGCTTACCAATAATGATTTCACTTTGTCGAGCAATGTAAACCTGTACAGACATTTTACGGACTTCTATTACTGGGGACTTGTTAATTATACTACCAGCTATTCGCTTAATATTAAAAGCCAGGGGCAGGCTGGTATTGGCATCGCCTATAATTTCTTGAATAAGCCTAACATCTGGTTAAACGTAAGTAATGGCATAATAGGTGAGGTGAGCAGGATCATTGAAAATGATACAGCTGTTATTAATTACCAAACCATCCGGAATTCTTTGCGCATACAATTTATGTTCAAAGCAGGTGACCGTTTTACTTTTAAAACCGGTAATTTTTTCCAGCCATCGCTAAAGTATATCAGCGATCATATTATTTCAAGCGATACAGAATTGGCTTACCTGCTCTGGAAAGGGCTGAGCCTTAATACAAGGCTTTTATACAACAAAATCAGCAGAACCGAAAAAGAGAATCTGATCCTTACTTACGGCCTGGGATATCAGAAATATTTTTAGCAGAGAATCACAGCTCAAATTCCAGGATTTCCTTTTGTCCCAATAACAGATTTTCAAACTCCATCAGCCTGCTGTTCCTGAGGGTAATATCATAAAAAATACAGATCTTATCATCTTTTGCTTTAATCTTTCGTTCCTCAATTTTATCCAGGAAAGGGTTCATTTTATCAATCAGCAACTGCCGCATATCCGACCTTTCCTTCTCCATGCAAATCATTAAGATGCGGCTGATCTTATAATCAGGAAAGAGGCTGTTGATAATACTTCCAAAGTGAATAAGGATGATGGATACACCCAAAAACAAAAGTGCCAGGTACACCTGCCCAAAACCTATAGACATGCCTACAGCGCTGGCCAGCCAGATAACACTTGCAGTGGTAAGTCCGCTTACATTCACTCCGTCTTTAAAAATAACACCGGCGCCTAAAAAGCCTATGCCACTCACAATATAAGAGGCAATGCGGGTAGACTCATTATTAGGCTGACCGATATTGTACGAAATGATAGCGAACAATGCTGATCCCAGGGTGATAAGAGAAATAGTCTTAAGCCCGGCAGCCTTGTCTTTCAGCTCCCTTTCAAGCCCCAGTATAATGCCTGCAGCCAGCGCCATAAGCGCTTTGTAAAGATCATCTATATCCCAGTAATCAAACATTCTATAAAGATACTAAGAAAAACTCCGGTCTGTTTGCTGAAGCCCCATAACATTTTTCGAAAGCTGTGTAAGGCGTCCTCGCCTCACACTATTATTATATGCCTCCAGGCGATGATAAAAAAATAAAAATATTATGTGCATCTATTTGCTAAAACAACTCCTGTTGCGGCGACTCATTTTCTTTGGTTTCCAGCCATTCCATAGAAACGCTCTTATTATAATCAGTAAGCTTGGCCCCTACTGCTTTCCAGCCCATTACATCCGTAACTTTAGCCAGCTTGAACTTAGCGCTGCGCACATGATCGCCCCTGCCGCTCTGTACCTGTAAAACCGGCTCTGCTGCCGTAGTAACACATTCCAGGTAATTGCCCTCACCTTCTTTTATGAACAGGAATTTATTCCGAAGCGTGGTAGTTTCTATTTTAAAACGTTTTACATTAAACTGTAATTTATCCATATCAGCATAAACTGCGGTAATAATGCTTTCAGGATTGTAACGTTCAATCAGCAACACTTTTTCGGGATCAAACTTCTGGGTCATTTCCTGGTCTGTTAACTCATAATATCCATCATCATAAATCACCAGCAACTGATCGGCAGGGTCAAACATACCCAGGTATTGCCCTTTCTCTTCTGTATTTAAACGCCCGAACTTATCATCGAACCAAAGCTTCTTGCCGCTTAATGTTGCCCGCCCGGCTTCCTTAAATTTAACCGATTTTACAGTATACTTGGTTACCTGGTTACCCTGGCTGCTGCGGCCTTTAATAGCCAGCTCCTCAAAGTAAAAATCCAGCTCCTTAATACGGGCCGTGCTGTTGGGGCTCAGCACAATTTTCACTACTTCAGCCTCTCCATTAGGGTTCACAGTAAAATAATGTACTTTACTCTTATCATCGCCTTTGGTAAGATCGTAAACCCTGTCCCTGGTAACACCTGTTACATTAAACCTTTTGGCATAACTTACGCCGCTCTTACCATCTGCATAGATCATATTATAAGTAGTGCGTTCATCGTTTTTCTGGAACACCGCAGCATGTATGATATCTTTACCCACAAAGGTTTTATCAGCAATTTTGATCACCTTCATAATACCCCGCTTGGTGAAAACAATAATATCATCCAGATCAGAACATTCAAATAAAAGTTCATCTTTCTTTAAACTCGTACCTATAAACCCTCCGGATCTGTCCACATATAATTTAGTATTGGCGATAGTGACATGTTTTGCTTCAATAATCTCAAATTGTCTGATCTCCGTTTTCCTTTCACGTCCTTTTCCAAACTTCTTCAGCAGATTTTCAAAATATGCCACTGCATATTCTACCAGGTGATCCAGGTCATATTGCACCTGTTTGATATCTGCTTCCAGCCCTTTGATCTGCTCAATCAGCTCATCAATATCTAACCTGTAAATGCGGCGTACCGGCTTTTCTGTCAGCTTCAGGATATCTTCACGCGTAACATCCCGTTTCAGCTTTTTCTTGAACGGATCAAATGCTTTATCAATTGCCGCAATTACTTTATCCCATGTTTCATGTTTCTTTTCAAGCTCTTTATATATTTTTTCTTCAAAGAATATCTTTTCCAGAGAAGTATAATGCCATTTTTCGTTCAGCTCACCCAGCTTTATTTCCAGCTCCCTGCGTAACAGGTCTTTGGTATGATCGGCTGAAATTTTCAGCAGGTCATTAACCGTTAAAAACTTCGGCTTCATCTCTACAATCACGCAGGCATTGGGCGATATAGATGTTTCGCAGGCTGTAAATTTATATAAGGCATCAATAGTGATATCAGGTGATATGCCAGGCGCCAGATCCACCTGTACCTCTACATCGGCAGCAGTATTATCAGTAACCTTTTTGATCCTGATCTTGCCCTGGTCGTTGGCTTTTACAATGGATTCGATCAACTGATCGGTAGTAACGCCATAAGGCACACTTTTGATCAGCAGCGTTTTTTTATCAGCCTCCTCAATATGCGCGCGTACCTTAACTTTCCCTCCCCTTTTACCCTGGTTATAATCTGTCACATCAATCATACCCCCGGTTTGGAAATCGGGGAACAATTCAAATTTCTTTCCTTTCAGGTATTTCACAGAAGCATCTATCAGCTCACAAAAATTATGAGGCAATATTTTGGTAGAAAGTCCCACTGCAATACCCTCAGCGCCCTGCGCCAGCAATAACGGGAATTTCATAGGTAAAGTGATGGGCTCATTTTTACGGCCATCATAGCTCAATTGCCATTGGGTGGTTTTATTATTGAAAGCAACTTCCAATGCAAACTTGCTTAGTCGCGCTTCTATATAACGTGGAGCAGCTGCGTCATCACCGGTACGTACATCTCCCCAGTTACCCTGTGTTTCGATCAGCAGGTCTTTTTGCCCCAGGTTCACCAAAGCATCACCAATGCTGGCATCACCATGAGGATGGTATTGCATACTTTGCCCGATGATATTGGCCACTTTATTAAAACGGCCATCATCCATTTCTTTCATGGCATGTAAAATACGGCGCTGCACCGGCTTCAATCCATCTGCAATGGCCGGTACCGCACGCTCCAATATTACATACGAAGCATAATCTAAAAGCCATGTTTTAAACTGGC
>DAOLFI010000270.1:0-5235 GCA_035326385.1 Niabella sp. | reverse complement strand
ATCAATATTGGCAGTATCAATCGTTCAGATGTTGCAGATTTCCTGGTAAAGCAAGCCGAGCATCCAACAGAACTGAACAAATATGTTTCACTATCAAATCAATAAAAAAGGTTATTCTACACCCGATAATATGTATGTGGTTGCCCCGATGATGCCTGCTATTGTACTCACAGCATCCTGGATCCTAACATCAAACAATACTTTTTCAGCAGTATTTCAGATTCATCGGTTGTAACCAGGGCTCATTTTCGTTTGTCATATTTTTCGAGATTTTTCAGGAAGAAAACAGGTGTGTCATGCCTGACTGATTTGGCTGTTTCTTCCCTGCGTTGTGAGTGCAACCCCAGTTGGGGGAAATACTTAAGTCACAAAAGGCGGTTCAATACATTGCTGGTTGTATACAGGCAGGCAAAAACAGCCTTGCTTACAGAAGCAGCTTCTAAACCGTATCAGTGTCCGCCAGTTCTTTAGGATCATTGCTCTTCATACCCAAAGCTTTGTTCCCTATCAACTTTCCATCATCGGCGATAGCGGCCGATAATCCCGGAATGTTGAACTCCCTCATGAGTTGGTAGAACCAGCTTTGAACAAGCCCGGTTTAAGACCCGGAGATGCGATCAACGCGGATGGCCGCGTATGCATAAGAGAGTTTTTACTATTCATATACAACAGGATATTAATGAATACCGGGCACTCCTTCGTAGATCAGCAAGCGCAATACATCAGCATCTCTCAAGTACCAACTTCCCCACGAAACAGGTGTATCGTCATTTGAGTCTTTCATAGAAGGGTCGGCGCCGGCTTCTAACAACATTTTTATAATAGACACATTTCCAAATGCCGCAGCTCTATGTAACGGTGATTCTCCTTTAAGGTAAGCCTCACGCATAAAGCAAAGGGTTGGTTTACCTGTTGTAGTTTTTTTATTAACATCTGTACCTGCTGCTATTAAAATTTTTACGATCTCTGTTCTTTCGTTCATTTCACTTGTCTTGCTAATTGTATAATGCAAGGCATTTTCCCCGGTGTCTATAAAAGAGAAATTAGCATTTTCTCCTTTATCTAATAACCATTTAACTGAATCTACTTTACCATTATAGGCTGCATTACAAAGAAGGTTAGAATTTTCAAATGATATTTTTGCCCCTAAGCTGTAAAATAAATCCAATGCTTTTATATTTCCTTCCCAGGCAGCGAAAAAGGCAGCAAAATTACCCCTGGCATCGGTGTAGTTTATATCAGCTCCTTTCAAAACCAACTCTTCAACAGTTTGTAAATTATTATTAAAAGCGGCTTCCAGCATTTTTTCATTCAGATCTTCCATTCCTGATATTTATTGTAATGTTAATGAATTGATTTCTTTACCATAGTGTTTCTGTGTGATCTCCCCCGATACGGATACTATATCTTTCGGGCAACTGCTTTTCAATATAAAGTAATATTCTTTACCCAATATCCAGGTTTTTATTATTCTCTAAAACTCTTCCCTGCATTACTTTGTCATAAAGCTGTTTCAATTGAATATCACCGAACCCATAAATACTTTCTCTGTTCCAAAACTCTTTAAACACTTCACGGAAGTCAGTAGATACATTTTTTGTAATATCTTCAATCACTTTTTCGGGCCTTCCATTTGTGCCATCTTTTGGAAAACGGTCAATATGCGCTTTTACTACTTCCTGCAAATATGGAAAAGCAAAAGATTGATTATTCGCAAGAAAAGCTAATTCTTCAAAATTATTGTCTTTATAGGCTGTCCATAATTCTTGTCCTAATTGTAAGTCAGCACTGCTTAAAAGAATTCTATCAGCAAAACAAACCTGAAGCTGGCTTGAATTAGCCGGTCCAAATCCATTCCAAAAATGTTTATTATTTCTGTCTAAATAGGAAGTATAAACCGCATACACCTTTTTCTTTACTGACAAATTATTAATGATTGAAATAGCAAACCAAATGTTTACCTGGCAGAATAAGTCATACTCAAACCAAAGATTGAATTCGGAATCGTCAGGCGCAGCCATTATTTTTTTTAATTCGCTAGCAACCATGCCGTGATACTCAACTTCGGTTAATCCCATGTACTTAGCTCTTGATTGCCAGAAGTCTTGCAGATTGTCTTCTGACAAGTCTCCATCTATAAGACCTTCTCTTATTACAATTACATCGCCTTCAATTTTCGTATCCGGAAAGGTGTAAGCAAGAGCATCGCCATTTAAAATATTGTAAACCATAATTGTAATGTTTTTGTATTACGGTTAATGACTTTCTTTGGTAAATACCGCCTCACCTTGTGGCCGCCTGATGATCATTTGTTTTTTTGCCGCATCGAACTCAACCGTAACCCCCGGGGCAAGATTGAATTTATTGGGTGCCGTAGCTTCTAACGGTATGGTCGATCCTCCATTGTCAATAAAAATAGTTCTCCCGGTTTTGGTCACTGTCATCTTTGCCGGCTTGCCCGCTATCCCATAAACACCCACATATTGATCCAGGAGTTCCTCGCTAACTTCCAAAGCATCAAAAGTAGGAACCTGATAGGGCTTGTTCCAGTAAATATCGAAAACACCGGCAATAATATCCTTTACAGGATAGATCTTTGCGTTGGTAGTATAAGCCATATCCAGTTTCTCTATAGGTTCATAGGCCAACCATGAACCCGAAACGTTACTGCCCCCGGTATGGCCGTACAGCGTATGTCCTGCAAAGGAGAAAAGCTCCAAACCCATGCCTTCCCCGTCACGCATGGTTTTCATTTTATCAAGGCTGCCTTTCGAGATCAGCTTCCCATCGAACAGTGCCTGAATAAATCTGCACATATCTGTTGGAGTAGAGATGATAGCACCCGCCCCGGCCGGAATACTAAGATCTATTTCTGGCGCTTCTTTCCAGGCACCCAGATACCGGTAAGAAAGACTTTCGTTATCATCAACATTTGTATTGCCTGTTCCCATGTAGGTGTTTTTGAGACCGATCTTAGCCGTGATCCGTTGCTTTAATATTTCCTGGTAGGGTTTGCCGTCAATTTTTTCTAAAATATAACCTAACAACACATAGCCTGTGTTACTGTAAGCATGCTGACTGTCAGGTTCAAATAACGGTTTCCCTTTCGCAATTGCTGCAACAACCTCCTCATGAGTTTTTGACTGCGATCTCCAGCCGGCCTCCACAGTAAGATCGGGAATGCCGCTGCGATGTGAAAGAATATGAGCAATGGTGATCCTGTCTGCATTGGGAATCTGCGGAAAGAATTGATCCAGGTGGTCAGTCAATTTTAATTTCCCCTCTTCAACCAACTGAAAGATCATTACGGAAGTATAAGTCTTCGTAATCGAAGCAATGCGGTATTTGCTATTCTCTGTCAGGGGTTTCTTTAGTGTTTCCGTGATCTGTCCATAACCAAACGAATGAGAGTAAAGTATTTTTCCATCTTTGGCGATAGTAATGCTGCCCATGCCTTTATTCTTTTCAAGGAGACGGTTAAACAGCAAGTCGAGTTTGGCTTTATCCAGCATTTGTGTATTTCCTTTGACAGACAGCACCAGCGACATGATAGCCACCAATAATATTTTAATGTTCATGATCAGGCTTTTAAAGTTCAAAATAAAAAATACGCTCGATCAACAGGCGCTAACCCGTATCAGTGATCCGTTGTTCTTTTTTGTCATTCACATATTCCAAAATATCTCCGGGCTGGCAATCCAATACTTCACAAATGGCCTCTAATGTATTGAACCGGATGGCTTTTGCTTTGCCTGTTTTTAAGATAGAGAGATTGGAAAGGGTCAGACCCACTTTTTCGGAAAGCTCGTTCAGCGACATTTTCCGCTTTGCCATCATCACGTCTAAGTTTACAATAATTGGCATAGCTTAAATGGTTAAGTCGTTTTCAGATTTCATATCTATGGCATTTTGCAGCAATTTTTCAAATATTGCAGCAGCAGTTGCAACTACGATAGAAATAAAAATAGTCACCATACACATGGCAAGAAAACCAGCAGGGTCATCTTCTTTATTATGGAATATCCTTATATACAGGCCTGCTATCAGAATTAAAATACTTAATATGATTGCACAGTGCTTTATACTCTTTAAGGTCTTTACAGCGCTTACCGAGAATACTTTGTTTTGCCCGATATATCCAAGTAGTTTGAACGCCTTGTACAGGGCAACAAAAAAAGCGATGGATGCAGCATATCCATACAGGATGAACGGGTCAAGGTAAATGTTGATCAGGTTTAAGTTGGTGGCTCTTCCTTCAGTTAAAGGAAACCAGATTAACATGGCAAGTGCCACAATACCTATAAGTACGATAACTACCTGAAGAAATACTATTGAAATTCTTTTCATAATGATTTTATATTATATTGTTAAATCGTTTTCGGTTTGGAGTTCTATTCCTCTTTTAAAAATATTTGCAATAATGTATATGACCGCTGCCATCAGGATAAACGCCTGACTGTCTGAAAAAAACTCATTCAGTTTGTCGGTTGCAAAACCTTTGTGATGTATATTTTCAGCGATTTGCCGGGCAGTGTAACTAAGTATACCTATTGAAAAAGTGTAATAGCTGATTTCTGTTATCCGCTTAGAAACAAAACGATTGAAGGGTTTTGTGAAATCAAATCTGTGCATTAACCTGATGACGATATAAAACAAACAGGCTTTCAAAACAGCAATAACCAGGATAAGCGAATAGATAATAAAAAAGGCCCATTCGCTACGGTTATACATTTCACTTAAGTCTAACTTTTGATACAGGTTTGGGATGAATTCGGGGTTATAGATAGTAAAAATAAAATTGACGATCAAACCTCCGGCTTCAATGCACAAACCAACAAAAATGATCCAGGCTACAATATACAGGCCTTTAAATATGATATTGCTTTTTGATGACATAAGAATAAAGTTGAAAATATTATTAATGGCAAAAATAATAAATTTTTATTGAAAAACAATAAAAATATTTTGATAAATAAAAATTTTTGTAAGAAGGGTAAATTTATCGAACCGTATTGCGTAATCCTGTTATGTGGCTGCAGTTCAAAAAAAGTACAGTAGTATACTGCTTGGCGTTAATCCGTAAAATGTATCCTTTTTCCCGTAATCTGTTTATGTTTTACAGTAATAGCCGCGTGTACTTTTGTATTAAATAGCAAACTTTCAAATTATAAAAGTTATGACAACACAAAACGTAAATTTCAAAAACAGCAATAACGCAAATATTACAATGGCGGG
>DAOLFI010000269.1:0-5243 GCA_035326385.1 Niabella sp. | reverse complement strand
CGGGCTCTAATTCTTTTATATTAATACGTTGCTGCATTTGTACATTTTTTATAGTTAGAGAATTATTTTTTTGTTTCTTATACTGCCTTGTTTTTTTGCCTGGCTTCCCACTCTTTGATCAATACCGCTTTTACATGGGTAAACAGGTAGTCTTTGGCTTCGGCAAAGGATATGTTGTATTTACGTTCTACCTGTTGTATGTCTTTGGGGAAGAGGGACAATAACTGATCATAATACTTATCTAAAACTTTAGGTGCCGGCATTTCAAAATTTATCCGCAACTGGAACCGTCTTAATAAGGCTGTATCAATCATTTCAACATGGTTGGTAGCACATAATAACAAAGCATTCTCAGGATAATAGTCTATCAATTGTATGAGCGTGTTTACCAATCTGCGCATTTCGCCTACATCTTTATCATCATTGTCCCGGGCTTTTCCTATCTGGTCAAATTCATCTAAAAACAAAACAGCTTTTTCTCTTCCTGCCTTGTCAAACACCTGTTTGATGTTCTGCGAGGTTTCGCCAATGCGCGAACACACCACATTGCTTAAATTAAGTATCAGGATATTTTTCTCCAAGGCCTGTGCAATAGCTTTAGCGGTCATTGTTTTGCCACATCCCGAACTGCCATACAGCAATACTTTATTATTAACGGGTAACCTGTATCGGCTTAATTCATGGATATAAGTATGTTCTTTAATAAGCTGTATAATGTGTACCCTGTTGGCTTCTTCAAGAAATACATCGTTTAATGATACCTGTTCTTTGTCGCTTATGATAAGGTCAAATACATTCATTGTTATTCTTTATTTTCCATTTTGTTGTTTCCTGATAGGGGTTAAGTATTGAAGCTCACTGGTCGGGTATCAGCACTTTTTTCATCATTAAGTCTGTTTGTTCTTCATTGCCCAGCTTGAAAATATGCCTGTCAAATTCAACAAAGCCATTTTTATTGTAAAAGCGTAGTGCTCTCCGATTTTCTTCCCAAACGCCTAGCCAAACATAGCTGGCCTTTTTTTGCTCTGCGATCTGCATGGCCTTTTCATATAGCAATTGTCCTGCTTTTCTCCCCTGATAGGCCTGCTGTACATAGATACGCTCAATTTCAATAGCCTTGTCGTCCTGTAATTCTGTTTGTGATGGACCTGTATTCAGCTTTAAATAACCGATTATGTTATTACCCGATACGGCAAAATAAAATAATGAATTTTTATCATTGAGCTCGGCAGTTAACTTTTCTATAGAAAATTTCTCTTCCAGGTATTGGGTCATATTTTCTTCGGTGTTAACGGCTGCGAATGTTTCATAAAATGTTTGCCTGCCTGTTTTTTGCAATGCTTCAATGTCGTTCAACGTTACTTTTTTAATCTCTATAGCGTCCATATTTTTAAATATAACTATATGTTTTTGATATAAGCTGCCAGGTCTTTTTCAATGGTATTTTCACTGTTTGCCAGGTGTGCTGTTATCCGTTGTCTTTCTATTTCTGTTTTGTTCTGGCTCAGTTTCTTTTGTCCCTGCAAATGGGTTACTTCCAGTTCAAAGGCTACAATTCCTTTCAGCATCCCGTTTTTGAATTTGTCGGTAAGGCCTTTCCATTGTTGCAGATACCCTTCTTCATAAAACTGTATCATTTGTTCCAATGCTTTGATCTTCTCATTTTCCGCTTCAATGATCCTTGCCTTCCCATAAGCGTGCACCGCTATATAATCCCAGGTAGGTACGCTTTCCTGCTTGTCATAGTGAGCAGGCGAAATATAGGCATGCGGTTCGGAAAATATGACTAAAGAAGTGTTTGTTTCGATGTAACGGGCTTGCTCGTTGGCTTTGGCAAAATGAGCGCTTAGCACTAATTTACCGGCGCTGTCATTTATAAAAAAGGGTAATTGAGTGGCTACCGGAATATTATCACTAGCAGTAATGATGGTTGCGAAACTGTACCGCTTCATGAAAGCAATTTTTTCAGCATCATCCTTAAACTGGAAAGAATGGGGGATGTACATAACTCTTTTTCCTTTTGGGTATCAAAATTACTCTTAAATTGGATTATACTTGTAGTCCAATTTATATAAAATGAATAGTCCAATTTTACTACAGCTATTTAATGGCCTGCCTATTGACTCAGCTTTGGGCCGGCCGGTTTACCTGCAACTTGCAGACACTATTTTGTTGCTGATAAAAAAGGGTAAGCTGCGCCCGGGACAAAGATTGCCGGCCTCAAGGGAAGTCGCCGTTTTACTGCATATTAACAGGGGGACGGTTTCTAAAGCTTATGAAGAATTACAAATGCAGGGATGGCTGGAAAGTTTTGTAGGCAGAGGTACGTTTGTTTCATCGCATATACCCGAACCTGAGCCGAAAGCCTTGCGCAACGCTGCTGTAACAATGCCCCGGAAAAAGGCAGGTTTTTCGATTAAACCTAAAGCTTACCTGGACAATGCGCTATCAGTAGTTAATACGCGGCTTCATTTAGATGATGGATTTCCTGACCCAACATTGGCTCCGTTAAAAGAGCTGTACAGGGCGTATCGGGGTCAATTAACAAGAAGCGGTCTTTATCATAAATTCGGAAGTTATACTTATCCCGATGGCCCGAATTTTTACCGGGAAGCATTATCCGCTTACCTGAATGGAACAAGGGGATTGAAAACGACCGCAAAGAATATTCTTTCGGTGCGGGGTACTTTAATGGGCATAAACCTTGTATGCAACGGGCTGATAGATACAGGGGATGTTATTGTTTCCGGGATCCCCGGCTGGCGAAGGGCAGAGCATAATTTTTTACACGCCGGCGCGAAACATATTACTGTTCCTGTAGATGAAAATGGTTTGGTTGTAGAAGAGTTGAAGAAGGTATGTAAAAAGAGGAAGGTGAGGATGGTGTATGTAACGCCACACCATCATTATCCTACTACCGTGTCGCTCCGGATTGATCGCCGGCTGGAGCTGCTGCGTTTGGCAGGGGAGTATGGCTTTATCATTTTTGAAGATGATTACGATTTCGATTTTCATTATAAGCATCGCCCGTTACTATCGCTGGCAAGCGCCGATGAGAACGGGATGGTGATTTACTGCGGTTCTTTCAGTAAAAGTTTCTCGCCCGCTTTTCGTATGGGTTACCTGGTAGCCGCTGAAAATGTTATTGAACATCTTTCGGGAGTCCGTATTTTGTTAGACAGGCAGGGCGATCATATTCTGGACAACGCCATGGCCGAACTACTTAACGATGGCACTATTCAACGTTACCTGAGAAAAACCCTGTCGGTATATGAGGAAAGAAGAGACCTTTTTTGCAGACTCTTGAAAAATGAATTGAATGCTGCTGTTGATTTCTCTGTTCCGGAAGGGGGCATGACGGTATGGACAAAATTTGCAAAGAACATTAACCTTGAAACGTTGGCCAAACGGGCCTGTTCAAAAGGGTTGTATATATCCGATGGTAAAATACACCAGTATGCCGGTTACAATGAAAATGCTATCAGGCTAGGCTTTGCTTCATCTACAATAGAAGAGCTATCAGAAAGCGTGGATATTTTGAAGAGGTTGATTTGAAATCAATTTCTGCATTTACCGCTTCCTATAATTGTTATCTGTTTGCAAAGGAAATAGATAAATAAGTATTGGATACCTTTACTGTTAGGCCCTGATTTATATGTAGCTTTTTAGTTACTTAAATTTTAGAGAACCCTTTTTAATTTGACTTATCTAATTTTATTTACCAGTACTGTATTTTACGATATGCTCAACGGAGCTTTTATCCATTATTGTCTGAACCTTGATTAACTTTTGATTTTCCTGATTTCTTGATTTTATTTTATACTTGTTTGTTATTATGTACCCTTTTGAATTGAAGACTTTTGGCTCCAAAGTTTATTAATAATCCTATTTCCAAATTATATGCTTCCACATAATTCATTGCCTGTGCCAAATGCACATCTTCCAAATTTATAATGGCTTTTATTTCCCCCATAATTTTATCTTCCACAAAAAAATCTACCCGCCTTGTCCCGACATCATAACCTTTGTATTGCAGTGACATTTCGTGTTCTCTGCTGAAATGTATGTTCTGCAGTTGCATTTCAATAGCCAATGCTCTTTGATAAACCACTTCTTGAAACCCATTTCCCAAATGCTTGTGGACTTCCATTGCACAACCAATTATTTTATGTGTTAATTCTTGGTATTTCATAATCAGGAAATCTTATAGTCATGAAAATCAAGGTTCAGACAATGTTCGTAGGCATCAAATACCTGCCCGTCAAAAAATACGCCTTGTGTAGGAATTAAATGAGAATTGATTTGTAGTTCTATATCACTTATTTTATGACTTATGCCATCAACTTTATCTTCAATTCGGTTCATTCGGTTGTTGATGGCATAGCCTTTTAGCAAATAATTTTTTAATATACGATTTGCCCAAATTCTGAATTGCGTACCACGTTTTGAGTTTACTCTGTAACCAACCGATAGAATAGCATCAAGGTTAAAATGTTCAACATTATAGGTTTTGCCGTCTGAGGCAGTTGTTGCAATTTTTGCAACAACTGAATTTCTGTCTAAC
Source organism: Niabella sp. (assembly GCA_035326385.1). Taxonomy (GTDB): domain Bacteria; phylum Bacteroidota; class Bacteroidia; order Chitinophagales; family Chitinophagaceae; genus Niabella. The sequence goes on along the minus strand of DAOLFI010000269.1, from coordinate 679 downwards.
TCCTCGTCCGCAAATATATTTTTAAGATGCTTCGAAATAACAGATTTATCTCTTTCAAAAAGGTCAGCTATTTGCTTGAGTGATAACCAAAAAGTTTCTTTTTCTTCGTCTATTTTAACCTCGATGCGTTCTGCTAACTCATCGGACTGGTATAAAACGATTTCGTTTTTCATATTTTAGCGTTCTTTTTATCGATTTTCGATACACTGAAAGTACAAAAAAACTTGCAAAAGATTTTAACTGCAACATTCTGTACTACAACCGCAGGTTTTAGGCTTTTCCGCATAGACTGTAATACTGAATATGCCGGTATTGCCTGATTTGAAATTTCGTAATGCGGCTTCTTCCAGGTGATTTTTTAAAATATCATCAGGAATGATGATGGGCTTTTCTTTCTGAATGGTAATATTTGAAAACCCGTTTGCTTGGATAAGCGCTAAATAATCATTCTTTTGGATAGCACCGGAAACGCAACCTGCATACATTTCTGCTGCATTGTGTAAGGCAGCGGGAAGATCGCCGACAAGCACAACGTCCGATATACTGAAATGCCCGCCTGGTTTTAGTACCCGGAAGACTTCTTTAAATACTTTGTCTTTATTGGGAACAAGATTTAAAACGCAATTGCTGACTATTACGTCTGCAATATTTGCTGAAACAGGGACGTTTTCAATATCAC
>DAOLFI010000268.1:0-5253 GCA_035326385.1 Niabella sp. | reverse complement strand
TTTTAATATCATAATTATTATTACGGTTGGGAGTAGCGTATTTAGGCCACCAGTAGTAAGGACTATGCCAGTCGGGCTTGGAAAAATAAGCACCGATCATCATGCCTTCTTTCCTGAACGCATCAAAAATATGTTGGGATACATTGGCTTTAGGATTGTTTTTAAACGGGCCTTCTGTGATCTTAAAGTCGGTGTGCCTGGTATCAAACATACAGAATCCGTCATGGTGCTTGGTGGTGAACACGAGGTACTTCATTCCGGCATTTTTTGCCGCTTTGGCCCATTGTTCAGGATTAAAGTTGATGGGGTTGAACGAGTCTTTTAAGCCCCAGTACCATTTTTTATAGTCGTCATAAGCAGCAGTGCTGTCGCGTGGTATCCAGTCTTCGTCTTCTGAACAAATAGACCAGGATTCTACAATGCCCGGTACCGCATATAAGCCCCAGTGAATGATCATGCCAAATTTCTGGTCCTGCCATTTGTCTAATTTTTGCTTTACCAGAGGGTCTGTTGGCCATTCATATTGGGCGGAGGAGGGGTGAACGTTGCCCTGGGCCAGCACCTGGCTTGCCAGGAGCATAAGTAATAAGCTGTTTATAAATTTCATCATTTGTTTGTTATAAATATTTTAAACAATGGCAAAACTTTCTGTTGTTGTATGTTGAGTATAAATAAATTGGGTTACACACTCTACGTTTAATAACTGAACTTACTCAATTTGCTGGTAACCAAAAAATTTTACTGATGATCTTATTTGAATATATCCAATAGCGTTTCAATAATTATTTTTTTGTACGCTTGCTGATTATACCCGGCTTGCTTCTTAAACAGCTTTTATCAAATATTTTTACCTGGTCTGATGTAAATCAAAAAGCCGCTTCGATAGCGGCTTTTTGATTGAGTATAGTTGAAAAATATGCTATTGCTTTTTAGCCCACCAAAGTGGTGTGAACGCATTATCGGCACCGCTCAGCAATTCCACAGCTTTCTGCCATCCGTCAGGATCACTGTTTTTTAATGATGACGGATAAGGGAGCCTTTGAGGGAAGAACCTGATACTATTTGTCATGTAATTGCTTTCTGTCAAAGCCGGAAGATTGGGATTGGGTCCCTCTACTGCAATATTCTCAAAAAAGGGAAGTCCCAGCCTTCTATGATCATTCCAGGCTTCTAAAGGCAGCCATGGAACCTGTGCCAGGTATTTTTGTGTAATGATCTTTGTTAAATGATCATTCTTTACGGTACCGTTTTTATAAATTGTATTTACAGCATAAGGCATATTGTAAGTTCCTGAAACATTTGTGTACCCGTTTATATAGCTTTTAGCTACTGTGGCAGGAGGTTCTGTTATGTGATCCCAGCTAACTGAAGTGCCTGCTACATTGTAGCTTGTAGATGCTAAATAATTTGCTTCAAACGAGCTTAAACCCCAATGTGCGAAGCTGGCTTTTACACCTGATTCGTATGCGGCTTTGGCGGTTGTGCCAGCAGTCCATCCTTTAAGAGCGCCTTCTGCAAGTAAGAAATAGGTTTCCCAGTTGGCAAAGAATACACGCCTGGTAGTACTGGTCCTAAAATTATTGGCCAGTACCGGTGTTCCGGGAGTGGTTCCTCTCATGGGGTTTAGTGCTAATATATTACCCCAGTTGCCAATTACATAAGCGTTCCAGGTATATTTCGAGTTGACAGGGATTTCGCTGTTAACACCACTTACAGCCGGTATTTTGAAATTTAATGAAGCGGGATCTGTATTGCCCCAGAAGTTGGCATTTGAAAAATCGCCCGGCATTATAAATAGTTTATAAGCCCTGGGGTCGATTGTATTGGGCAGACCGTCCATCCAAAAATTTACCAACGGGTCATTGGTTTTGCTTGGATAATGCGATGCAAATCTTTTACCAATATAATTGGCAGGTTTAATGGATGCCTGAAACTCGGTTCCTAATTGATTTGCAGATGGAATACCGCCTAATCCCAAATATAAATTATTGATGGTTTTAGAAAGAAGCTGTGCGTTCCAGGGACGGCTCATAACGCCTGATAAGGGACTCCAGCCATCCTTTTCCTGAACAGAAAAAATGTCACCAGCGTCTGTTATTAAAGCACCACTGCTTGCTGCATTTTCAAACTCAGTCTTTGCCTTTGTTGCATCAACTTCGGCAATTCTCATAGCAAAGCGAAGCCTTAAAGAGTTTCCATATTTTTTCCATTTGTCAAAATTGAATGAATAAGCCTGATCAAACCTTTGAATCTCTGATGGAACAGTTTCGCCGTCAAACTTTGATACGGCATCCTTTAAGTCATCCAGTAAAAAATAGTAAACATCTTTCAGATTGTTAAACTCAGGATTTTCACCCTGGAAAGACTGGATAGGAATGGGGCCAAAATTGTCTGCAAGTTCAGACATCAGGTAAGCTCTCCAAATCCTTGCAACCTGTTTAAGATTATTGTTATAAGGCTTTGCGCTTCCATTAGCAGCTTTTTCATCTGCAATCTGAATAGCTGTATTAATATGGTTTTGCCATTCTGAGGCATACCGCAGGTAGTCAGAGCTCCAGTCGTCATTAGCGCCACCTCCGGCAAGACCCGTAGTCAGATGATGTCTTCCGGCGGTTTTCCAATACAGAACAAATGCCCTTTCTGCTATATGCGGGTCCATTTGGGAGCCAATGATAGAGTTATTTATGAAATATTCTACCTGAACCTGATCGGCAGTGGCGGCTGTTGGATTTGTGTTGATCTCCTCAAATTTTGAGCAGCCCGCCAGCATCGCGCCAAAGCAGATGCCTAATCCGATATTATATATAATTTTTTTCATTGTGTACAGTTTTAATTAAAATCCAAATAAGAGGTTTAAGAAATAAGAGCGGCCTGTTGGAGGTGCAAAAAATTCAAATCCAACGGCGTTTGTTCCTGTTGCAAATACCGATTCTGGATCTATACCATTCATATAACTTTTTACCATCCACACATTATTCACAGAGAAGCCCACTTTTGCTCTTTTAACTACTGAATTTTTCAATATTCTTTGAGGAATGGAATAATTAAGTGCAATGTTTCTTAAACGAATATTGGTAGCATCATAAACGTTTTCTTCGTTGATGCCTAAGTTGAAGGTTGCACCACCACTTTGAACGGCTTTCCAATATTCCTGTACCTCAACCTCTTTGCTGTTTACAACATACTGATATTTGCCCTCACTGTCCGGGTTGGGGTTGTTCGGATCAATAGTAACACCCTCAACAACAAATTTATTTCTTTGTCCGTTAGGAGCGGTTACTGCTGCTAAACCGGCATTTTGCAGATAGAGGTTTGTTGCAGAAAAAATTTCACCTCCGATTCTAGCATCAAATAAGAAACTAAATGTAAAATCTTTATAAGCAAATGTATTGCTAAACCCGATTGTGGCTTTAGGAAGCTGGTTGCCAAGATGAGAAGATGCTGTTGCCGCCTGTGGCAAACCTGTACTTGTCAGCAGCAATTTGCCATAGTGCTCACTTTTGGTATCTTCTACTCTCCTGTACTTATATCCCCAGATATCCCCGTAATTACCACCTTTTACAGCGTTTATCGATAAATTGTCAAAACCGCCAAGGGCGTAAACAGCAACGTCTTCATACAGGTCTATTATTTTGTTTTTGTTCCGTGCGAAATTAAGCATAACATCCCATCTTAAGCCGTTTTCCTGATCAAGCGGACGACCATTAAGCACCAGCTCAATACCACTGTTTTGAATGTTACCCGCGTTTACACGCTTGAACTGGTATCCGCTTAACGGGTTCATAGGGATTCTTAAAATCTGGTTGGTAGCATTTTGTTTATAGAAGGTTAAATCAAATCCGAATCTGTTCCTGAAGAACTTGGTTTCCAATCCTACTTCCATATTTTTAATTAACTCACTAAGGATATTTTCGTCGTTCTTAGTGTTTTCTCTGCCCGCGGTAGTATTACCATTGGGGTCTTTACCAATCGAATAGTTATTGTACAGCTGGTAAGGCGCTAAATCGTTACCTACGCTAGCATAAGAAGCCCGTACTTTAGCGAAGGTAAGCCACTGGGGTGTTTGACCACCTGTGCGGTTGATCATATCCGTTAATACTAAGGAGGTGCTGACAGAAGGATAGAAATAAGACCTGTTTTTCTTCACTAAAGAAGAAGATCAGTCATTACGTGCAGTAAAGTTCAAAAACCAGAATCCGTCATAGTTGATTTCTGCTGTACCAAACAAAGAGTTAATTTGTTTTTTCTCAAAGATCTGGGTTACAGACGCAGGATTTTTACCATTATTTACAGAAAAGAGATTGGGTACTTCCAATTCGCCGGAATTGGCTTCCAGGTATTTTCTGTCGCTTTGCATAATCTGTCCATATACGCCCAATGATCCACCTAACTTACCGAATAGATCGTCTTTAGAAGCCGTAAGAGATCCAATAAAGTTCTTTTCAATAAACGAGTTACTACCGTAAGCATATCTGCCGTTTAAAAGAATCGGGCTGCTTGCATACAGCTTGGTTTCGGACCTGGTATTAAATATATCTGCACCACCCCTGAACTCACTTGTCAGCCAGTCGTTGAATTTGTATTTTATCGATCCATTTAACAGAAAACGATCGCGCGTATCCTGGTTCAGGTTGTTGTCAACTGCCCAATAGGGGTTAACGGAAGAAGATTGGTCACTTGGGAGCCAGTAGAAATGGTTACCATCTTCATCAACCCCTGGTTTAAGATCCAATACATTAAAAGAGCGGGGTAATAATAAAATGGTATAGAAATAGTTGTTGGCATTATTACCGCTCAGAGGTCTGTTTTTAGCCTTGTTGTTCATGTACTGTACTTTGAAGTCAGTAGTCCATTTGTTGTTCTCTCCAAAATTAGATACAGCTCTTGTAGTTAAGTTCAGCCTTTCCAGTTTGGCCCCCGGGATCCGGCTGTTATCTAAAAAATAGGTACCAGACGAATAGACGCTTGTGTTAGGGGATATTTGCTGCTGAAATGAAAGACTATGGGTTGTATTGAAACCTGTTCTGAAAAACTCGTCAATATTGTTATAGGCACTCATTGTAGCCGTTGTTTTATCCCACTTTTCATAGCTCTGTCCTTCAATACGGGGACCCCAGCTTTCGGTATTATTCACAACATAGTTGCCGTATGAACCCTGTCCAAATGAAGATTGCAGCTCAGGGCTCATAAAAAGCGTTTCAAGGCCAAATGTTGAAGAATAGGTAATGCCTGCACCTGCTCTTTTCGTACCTT
>DAOLFI010000267.1:0-5265 GCA_035326385.1 Niabella sp. | reverse complement strand
AGCTGTAATCGGGCCGGAAATGGTTTTTTAACGTGGTATTGGAATGAGTGATAGCAATGTCCTTAAATCGTTTTTCCCCACCATTGTTGGCCGACCAGTACAGCAATTCCAGGTTCATCATATTATCAATAATAACCGGCCCTTTGAAATACTGGTTGCTGTTCCAGGATTGAATAACTTTTGCATCGGGCCTGTAGCGTGTAGCCAAAGATGCGGCTGACTGGTGTATGATATCCCTGTATGATGCCTCTTTAGTAATGCGATAGGCATTGCCAAAGCTGCAATACATCATAAAGCCCAGGTCGTGGTTACCGGTGTAGGTTTTATTGGGCTCGATAACTGTTAACGTCCGCTCCGCTTCTTTTTTTATTGCAGGATCGCCGGTTTGCTCATATATATACCAAAGCGAACCCGGATAAAAGCCCGTGCACCACCAGGTGCGCTCATGAGCTATAAACTTATTGGCTTGCTCGTTATAAGACTGTGGCATTTTATCCGGCGGGGTCAATGTCATCATATACTTATACTGTGAGTTGGCAAAGGCAAAATTGTCTTCAATGAGCTGGCTCATATCAGTTTTCTGAGAGAACAATTGCAACACACTGATCAGTGAAATGCTCAATATTACCAGGAATTTATTCATGTTCATAAATTACAATATAAAATTAAACGTGTCGAATCAAACCTAACAGGTTCTTGCAGTTAAGCATTACGTTTCGATATTTTATTTAATCGTTTTTTAATATAAGCCTCATCCACCTGGTAAGATAGATTTGCCGACTTTTTCTTTCCTTATTGGTATCCGGGGTTTTGTGTAAATGGCGCACCGGTATTGGCATCAATTACCTCTTGTGGAACAGGCCATAGTACCTGATGGTCTTTAATAGCACCTTTTGACTGATCGTTTAAACTTCTTACCCTTTCTAAAAATTTTGCTGCTCCAAAACGTGATAATGTCATCCGGCGCATTTCTTCACCCATCAATTCGCGGGCCCGCTCGTCCAGCAGCACATCTGCCGTAACAGAAGAAAAAGGCGTAGCCTGTGCCCTTACCCTGATAGGATTCAATGCTGTAGCAGCTCCTCCGGGGTCACTTTTCTGAACGTAAGCCTCTGCCAATAACAGATAGGTTTCTGCCAGGCGTGCTTTTACCCGGTCTTTCATATTGCCTTCAAAAGCAGGATCGACTGCCGTTTTACCATAGAAAAACTTGGTAGTTGTTTCAAATACATTTCCTGACGACCTGATAGCGTCTGTAAGTACCAGCTTTGTACCATATAGCGGCGAAGCAGGGTTGTTATGATACCAGTCCCTTTTAATATTGTATTTAGAGTTACGCACATCGTTTGCTTCATAACTGTCTAACCACCATTTATACGGGCGTACCTGGCCTAATCCACGGCCACCAAGTGAATCTGCTAATGAAAACCCTGTTTGTTGAGCATAAAACGGCACCCAGGCTCTCTTGCTCCAGTCGGTATAGCGATCGCCTCCGCCTAAGTTATTAAATTCAAGCTGTATTGCCCAGATGGTTTCCCTGTTTCCTGATTTCCGGTTTTGATTGTTCTCAATAAACATATCATGAAAATAATCTCCCGGCAAATCTTTTTCCGCTCCAAAACGCTGATCATTCAGTTTGAAGTAAGGCGCATTAATAACCTGGTTAGCGGCCCAGATAGCAGAATCTGATTTTTGTACCATTAAATAGGCCTCTGCCAGATAGTGCAGCGCAGCCCATTTTGTAAGCTTTCCATCGGCAACCTGGTCTGGATTATCGGGCAGGTTCTCAGAAGCCGTTTTAAAGTCGTTGATCATCATCTGTATCACATTGGCCTTGGGGTCTCTCACAAAATCTGTACGGGGCGAAGCAGAGATTTTATCCACCCAGGGTACATCTCCGTAAAGGGTTACCAGGTACCTGTAAGCGTAAGCTCTGAAAAAAGATGCAGTACCTCTTACCGTTTTAGGATCCTGGTTAGGGTCTGTCCATGAAATACCCGGATTTTCAAGAGCGGTTAAGATCTGGTTGGAATTGCCTATTAATCCGTAAGCAAATCGCCAGTAGTTTCTTATGTAGCTGGATGCCGGGTTAAATGTATAATTAGTAAACGGAGCCAGCGTAGCATCGGTGCCTGTTGTTTTTACAGCAACAATATCGGTACCTGCCTGCAAAGACTCCTGCGGCGTGGCCCCATGCGAAAAAATACTGTTATTAAAGGTTTGAAATTCCAGTCGTGCAAAAGCATATAAGCCTGTAAGCCCTGCATCAAAGCCTTTTGTATTCACAAAGGTATTACCCGGAGAAACAAAGCCGCTGGTGTCTTCATCAAGAAAACTTTTGCTGCATGAGGCTAACACAACGGCAGCAAACAGTACAAATTGTATTTTATATAAAATCTTCATGATCGTCATTTTAAAATTGAACATTTAATCCCAGGGAAAACATACGAGCTACCGGGTAGGGAGAAAGAACATTGGTTGTGGTAGGGTTGCCGGTAGCAGCGCTTACCGATTGTGCTTCTACATTATACCCTTTTACTTTGGTGAACGTGTAAAGGTTTCTTGCATTGATGAAAGCTTTAATAGAAGAAACACCTTTCATATTCCAGCGGTCAACCGGTAAATTATAGGCAAGCGAAAAATCGCGAATGCGCAGGTAAGAGGCATCCAGATAATAGGAGTGATTATTTACAGGTGTATAACCCGGAGAAACATATTCTGTGCTGGGATTTTCGGGTGTCCAATAGTGTATATCCGACAGGTAATTACCTCCGTTATTGGGCAGAAAACGCTCAATATTTGCAAAATTATTTTCTTTGGTAACATCAAAGGCGCCGGTTAAAAAGAATGAAAGTGACCAGTCATTATAGCTGAAATTATTGCCTAAACCTAAAGTATAAGCCGGAATTTTAGACCCGATCACTTTGCGGTCCGCAGCTGTAATCTGGCCGTTACCGTCTACATCTTCCAGCTTGGCATCGCCGGGCTTAGCATTGGGCTGCCAGGAATTTTTTATATCATCACTTGCCTGCCATACACCAATAACATTGTAGTCATAAAATACGCGGATAGGCTGCCCTATCAGCCAGGCATTGGTCAGATCATCTTTTCCATCTCCCCTGAGCTCTACTATTTTATTTTTGTTATAGGCAAATGCCAGATCGGTATTCCACGAAAAATGTTCCCTGCGGATATTTTCACTGTTTAGTGTAAGCTCTATACCCAGATTCTGCGTTTTTCCTACATTATCCCAAACAGAGTTAAATCCATTCATTACCGGTACCTGGCGGTTCAGGAGGAGATCGTAGGTATTGGTTTTATAAATGTCAAGCGAGCCACTGATGCGGTTGCGGATAATCCCAAAATCCAGTCCAACATTTAAAGAACGCGTGGTTTCCCATTTCAGAGTTTTGCTTCCTACACCTGTGTAGCTCGTTATCAGCCCGTTTACAGGTGTGGCTCCATCGCCAAACAGGTACTGTATCTTGGTAAGCCTGTCAAATGTCTGGTAAGCCGAAACACCCTGGTTACCATTCTCTCCGTAAGACAACCTTAACTTCAGCTGGCTGATTGTATTATTTTTGAAAAAATCTTCCTGGGATAATACCCAGGCCACAGCTACAGAAGGGAAAAAGGCCCATTTATTGTTTGCCGAAAAAGCGCTATAACCATCGGAGCGGCCGGTAAGCGTTAATAAATACCTGTTCTTAAATCCATAATTTATTCTTCCCATGTAAGATATCAACGCGGTATTGGTGAGATTAGATTCTATTTTTTGGTTCTTGGCAGCCGATGCCAGGTTGTTATAACCATTATCAGAAATAAAATCCTCTCCGTAGGCGGAAGAAGTTTTCAGGTTGGTTTTTTGTGCACTGTACAAACCCACTGCATTCAGCCTGTGATCGCCAAAGCTGCGGTCGTAAGTCAAAAGGTTTTCCCAGGTCCAGTCAAAATAATCGGCGTTGTACACCGTTCCCTGGCCATTGGTGCTCATGCCTGTAAATGTATTGCTGCCATAGTAGGTACCGTTAAATTCATGCCTGTAATTAGTACCAAAAGAAGTTTTGAAACTAAGCCCCTGTATGGGAAGCTTTGCGTCCAAAAAGCCGCTGGCAAATACGGTCCTTCGTGTATTGTCATTTACACCGTTTTCATCTGCAAACGGATTCGGATAAAGTGTTTGCGCATACATGGGGTATAGCACCCGTTTTCCGTTTTCATCAAAATTCTTTCCATAGGGGCTTATTTTTACTGCATTATCTATAGAAGGTTGTACGCCATTATTATTTCCCTGGGATAGTTGCGTAACTAATCCCGATTTTAACCAGGGGGTCAATGTCTGGTTCAGGTTAAACGACACATTGTATCGCTCATAGGAAGTATTTTTTACAAGCCCGTCCTGTTTCAAATAACCAACCCCTGCAAAATAATTCGACTTTTCGGTACCCCCCGAAAGATTCAACTGGTGCTCTGTTATAAGTGCCGTGTTATTAAAAATCTCTTTCTGCCAGTCAATATCTTGTCCTTTTTTCCATTGCTCCAGCACATTTGCAAAAAGATATTTTTCAGGATTAAGATCATCCCCGGTTTTCCCTTTTGATATCTGGTAATCCCTCAAATATTGAATATACTCAGGCCCGTTCATCAGGTTTAGTCTCCGCTCTACCATTTGAACACCTACGTAACCGTTATAGCTCACTTTCGCCTTACCTGCCTGTCCTTTTTTGGAAGTAATAAGAATTACCCCGTTTGCCGCTCTTGAGCCATAAATAGCGGTGGCAGAGGCATCTTTTAATACAGAAATATTTTCAATGCTGCTGGTGTTGATATCGTTAAAAGACCCGTTAAACGGCACTCCGTCCAGGATGATAAGTGGCTGGTTTGAGGCGGAGATGGAGTTTTCTCCCCTTACGGTAAGAGAGGCTACTTCACCCGGCCTTGCATTTCCTGTGTTGATGCTTAAACCCGGAACCTTTCCCTGGATCTTATCAACGAGGTTGGGCGCATTAATTCCCTCCATGTCACGGGAACTGATTGTATTTACACTTCCCGTAAGATCAGATTTCTTCTGGGTACCATAACCCACTACTACCACTTCATCCATGGCCGCATTCTCGGTAGTTAAGGATACATTGACAATGTCCCGGCCATTTACCTGCACCTCAACCGTTTTATATCCTATAGAACGGAACGATACGGTAGCATTGCCACTTTTAAGCGTCAGCTGGTATTCGCCTTTTTCATTTGTGGCGGTAGCGTTGTTGG
>DAOLFI010000266.1:0-5266 GCA_035326385.1 Niabella sp. | reverse complement strand
TTTTGCAGTAACTCATCCCGCGTTTCGGGGTTTATAAGCGATTGCTTATTTCTATAATTCGCCGAATCAATATCAACGGCGGGCGCTAGGGAAGATGTATGTTCCTTTTCTGCTGTATAATCCCTTAACTTTTTTATAATGAGTTGATAGCGTTTTTTGTTTCTTTTTTGATTCAATATGATCATGCCTATTGCGTAAATCAAAGCAGAAACAACTGCTATGCATAATATAACAACAACAACACTATTTTTCTTATTCTCTTCCGACTCATTTCGGAGCTTTTCAGTCACTGCATTTATTGCTGTTGGTATAATCGATCCATGTTCCATTTGAAATTTGCGGAGCATTTCGGAGTATTTTACATACGAAAGCGTGTCGTTTACCTTTTTATAGAGCTCAGATAGATCGCCGTAGACAGCCGGTTTAATAATATTCAAATTTATAGAATTAGCCAATTCTAATGATTTTAGGAAAAAACTTTCCGCTTCGCTATACCTGTTTAGCAAAAAACAGGATCTGGCAGTTTCGTTGAGCAAATAACATTTTAGAGGAGTATCGTCAAAGCTGGTTTCTTTCAATTTGGCAAGTGCGTGCTCGAAAAGCGGCAGGGCAGATCCGGGTTGCTGCGTACCCATAAAACATATCCCTTTCATAAACGTACTTTGAATTAATATGTAATCTAGGGTAGCGCTTGCCGGAAGCTGAAGAAAGAAACTATCTGAGCGTTCTAAAAGCCTTCTTGCCTCTCCAAAGTTGAGGGCTGCTGCAGCATGAGCCGATTCGCAGCTATAAAGCAACCCGTATAGTTTTGCTGAACTTTTATAGGTTTTCAACTTTTCTTTAGCCTTCTTTAAATGAACGCCGGCTTCATTAAAAAGAGAAGCACTTAAATACTGACCAGAGAGATTCAACAGGGATACAATCTCTTGTTCGTCTAAGTTATTTTGAACTGATATTGCAACAGCTTTTGCTGAAAGCTTAAGCGCGTGATTGAGATTCCCTTCAAGAAACTCAATTCGTGATAATGAATTTGCTGCAAGCACCTTATACGGAGCAGGCATATGCGATTGCCGGAAGGAGTCGATTATTTGCAATGCCCTCGACTTGTTATGGGTATAAATTATCTCTGTTAAATGAAATCCTATACTATCGTATTGAAACTCCTGGGCTTTAGGGCTAAGCGTAATAAATGACAAGCATAGCGCTAAAATTCTGTTTAAATAAGGACGCATTTTTTACGGCAGAAATACAGCATTTAATAGAACTTGTAAAGTAAGTGTTTTATAAAGATTTATCAAAACGAACTGATATATTTTATTTTATATAATATATTTAGGACGTCGAATTTTTCAGTTGGTGCTGTTGGTTTTAACGTCGTTATATTTAGATCTCATTAATGCCATCATGACAGTCCGTAATTTCACAGAACTTCAAAAAATCGTCAATAATCTGGTTCATTAATTTTCCCGATTCCGCTACAGAAAGGCTCCCTTTTTGGGAGCTTTTTTATTGACTATGCACTACGTTATTTACCTACTTATTCTCAAAAAAATCAATTGATAAATCAGATTGATAAAAATGATATAAAACTTCCAGAAATTTGAAGTTTTTATATTGGATAATGGCTTTAGGGTTACCTGTATTGGCTGTCGTCACCGTTATGCCTTCTGTCGTTATTGTCTTCCTTTGTAGCACAGCTTTAAGAAGAGGCTGAAGCTATACTTCTGTCTCATTATATATCCTCATTTGGTTCAATGAAAGCGGATGCCTGGCCGGGGGTTATTTTAGTTTAACAGTCATCAGGCTATAAAAATAGGCACACCTGCAGTGCCCTTTGTCGTTTAATGTATTTCAGCTAAATTCGCAGGGCTTAGGCCTGATTCAATGATTGATAGGCTGAAAGTTTTTTACTATCAAACTAAAATATAAAAATTTATAACACATGGCATACGATGTAGTAGTATTGGGCAGCGGCCCGGGTGGTTATGTAGCTGCTATCAGGGCATCTCAGCTTGGTTTAAAAACCGCAATTATTGAAAAGGAAAGCCTGGGTGGAATTTGTCTGAACTGGGGCTGTATTCCTACCAAAGCTTTATTGAAAAGCGCACAGGTATATAACGACATTAAGCACGCACAGGATTTTGGTATTGAAGCCAGTGGTACGCCCAACTTTGAAGCCATCGTAAAACGCAGCCGTGGTGTAGCAGATAAAATGAGCAAAGGTGTTCAGTTTTTGATGCGCAAAAATAAAATTGATGTGGTGATGGGCTTTGGCAGTCTGAAAGCCAAAGGTAAAGTGGAAGTAAAGGGCGCTGATGGTAAAACCCAGATAGTAGAAGGAAAACATATCATCATAGCTACCGGTGGCCGCAGCCGCGAATTGCCTGCATTAAAACAGGACGGTCAAAAAATCATCGGCTACCGTGAAGCAATGGTACTGCCTCAGCAGCCTAAAAGCATGATTGTAGTAGGCAGTGGCGCTATTGGTATTGAATTTGGTTATTTCTATAACAGCATTGGTACAAAAGTTACAGTGGTTGAATTTTTACCACGTATAGTACCTGTTGAAGATGAGGATATTTCCAAAGAATTAGAGAAAAGCCTGAAGAAACAAGGTATAGAGATTCTAACCAGCAGCGAAGTAACATCCGTTGACACTTCCGGCTCCGGTGTAAAAGCCAAAGTAAAAACAGCTAACGGCGAAGTTGTTTTAGAGGCAGATGTTTTACTGAGTGCAGTAGGTGTAGCCGCCAACATTGAAGGCATTGGCCTGGAAGCTGTAGGTGTAAAAACCGATAAAGGTAGAATTGTTGTTGATGCATTCTATAAAACAAGTGTTGACGGCTTTTATGCCATTGGTGATTGTGTTCCCGGTCAGGCACTGGCACACGTAGCAAGTAAAGAGGCAATCATCTGTGTAGAAGCTATTGCTCATGCAGAAGGTAAATACAAACATAAACCGGAAGCTATTGACTATAACAATGTTCCAGGTTGTACTTACTGCTACCCTGAAATTGCAAGTGTAGGCTACACCGAAGCCAAAGCAAAAGAAGCCGGATATGAAGTAAAAGTGGGTAAGTTCCCGCTAAGCGCCAGCGGTAAAGCAAGCGCTGCCGGACATGCAGAAGGTTTTGTAAAAGTTATTTTTGATGCGAAATACGGTGAATGGTTAGGCACACACATGATTGGCTATAATGTTACTGAAATAATTGCAGAAACCGTTGTAGGCCGCAAGCTGGAGACTACGTATCATGAAGTGCTGAACAGCATCCATCCGCAGCCAACCATCAGCGAAAGCGTTAAAGACGCTATTGAAGTAGCTTATGGCGAAGCGATACATTTGTAAATTTTATTTTTAATCTTATTATTGAAGACCTCCCTTGCGGAGGTCTTTTGTCTGAAGCAGGATTTGTTAATTATCCCCTGTTCTTACGCTATTTGGTTTGTTTCCAATAAATTTGCCACAAAATTTTCTGGCCCATGCCTTTTAATCATTTATTTGTTATATATCTTATTAGTATACTGCTTGTATTGCTGCCCTCTTTTGGTTTGGCTCAATTATTTAAAAAAGTAGGCCGCGAATCATGGAAGGCTTATATTCCTTTTTATAATACCTGGGTAATGCAGGATATTGCCCAACGTCCCAAGCATTGGGTATTCTGGCAGTTTATCCCGGTAGTAGGCTGGTTTATTACCCCGGGCATTTTTATAGAATTTGCAAAAGTATTCTGCCGCTTTTCGTTCTTAGATCATGCTGCTGCGGCATTGGTTCCTTTCTTTTATTTTCCGTGGCTGGCTAATAATAAAGATGCACGCTTTATAGGTGCAGAAGGCGTAAAAAAGCATAAAAAGCCCAGTTGGAGAGAGTGGGTGGATGCCGCCATTTTTGCCGTTGTTGCCGCTACGCTCATACGTACCTTTGTGTTTGAGGCCTATACCATTCCTTCAAGCTCTATGGAAAAAACATTACTGGTAAGAGACTTTCTTTTTGTAAGTAAATTCAGCTACGGGCCACGTATCCCTAATACTCCTTTGTCTGTACCTTTCGTACATAACTATCTTCCGAGGATCAATACAAAGTCCTATTCCACTTTGATTGAATTACCTTATATCCGTTGGTTTGCTGCGCCTGTAAAGAGAAACGATTGCGTGGTATTTAATTTCCCCGCAGGAGATACGGTAATCCATAAGGAGGGCTTTGAGTCTGCAGTTCCTTATTACGACATTAAAAGAGGAGCAGAAAAAGGAGATCAGCAATTCCGGTATATATTAGATAACCCTTCAGAGTTTCCGGTGGTTTCGCACCCAATGGATAAAACAGACAATTATATCAAGCGTTGTGTTGGTATAGCAGGCGATTCTTTAAAAATTGCAGATGGTATTGTTTACATTAATAATCAGCCTGCCTATATATCGCCAACCGCTGCTACTTACTATATTTTTAAAACGAAAAACAATCTTCAGATTGATGAAGACTTTCTGCGCGATTCAGGTATTGCATTGAATATGGAAAGCGGAAGCCCCGATTTCAGCGCCTGGGGAAATGGCATCTATCATATCAACCTTACATTACCTGAGCTGGATATCCTCAAAAAACTGCCTGCTGTTGATGCGGCTACTGTAACAAAAGAAATCATCCCGGGCAACGCAGGCTCTGAAAGCCTTTTTCCCTACTATGATACAGCGCACCAATGGTCTGTAGATAATTATGGTGCGATATGGATTCCCAAAAAAGGAGCTACACTTACGCTTACTGAAGAAAACTACCCCATGTATGAACGTGTTATCAGGTCTTATGAAGGCAACACTTTAGAAAACAGAAATGGTCAATATTTCATTAATGGTAAGCAAACCAATACCTATACCTTTACAATGAACTATTACTGGATGATGGGCGATAACCGTCACAAAAGCCAGGACAGCCGGTTTTGGGGCTTCGTACCTGAAAGCGCAGTAGTGGGTAAAGCCTGGATGATCTGGTTCAGTTACGAAAACGGTCCCAGATGGAAGAGACTGTTCAATATAATCAAGTAGGATTACAGAGAACCTGGTTGCTCCTTTCTGATGACAGGCATTGATACATCCCTGCTTCCACTTCTTCTTCTTTTCCTCAAACTTATCCTGGTATTCTGACTGGCTTAATATACTTTTCAGCACGGCACCGCCCACATTTCCTGTTTTCCGCATTGGGTCATCCGGGATAGTTTTTCGTCATAATCTGGATGAATTGGTCTTGCATTGCATCCATTTTGAGCAGAATAGTTTT
>DAOLFI010000265.1:0-5270 GCA_035326385.1 Niabella sp. | reverse complement strand
TTGAAGACGGCGGAGGCCTTGCTCCCTGGGAAGGTGATGGCAGCCGGCTTGCCGATGGAGGAAGAAACAAAACAGCTGACGTACTGCTAAAGCCAGGGCAACAATTAGGACAGTATGTGTACCTGGATAATGATACGGACTATCAGCTGCAATACTTGCATCACGGAAGTAACGGGCTTAAAGTAACTATATACAATGTACAAATGGTCACCGGCAAACTAACTGCAATTGCTGAAAAAGAAAGTGGTAATAAGCGGGTTTGTAAAAGATGCGCTCAATTTCCATTCCGGTAAGGAATATGGGAGCAATAAGAAAACAATTCGTGTTTCCGTTGCTAATGAGGGTGCAGCAAAAGTTATTGTAGACGATGTTACCATTAAAAAGGCCGCAGTTATGTAAGCTGAAGAAAATAAGCAGCTTATATTTTATTGCCGGTGGCAGGATCCCGGGTATTTAAGAAGTTTCAACCAGCTGCTGTAAAGAATGTGCGTTGTTATACCCGCTTTCGAACATGGTATTATTAAAATAAATGAAAGCATTTTTTTCAGCCTGCAGCTCGTGGTGCAGGTCTGCTAATTCTTTGTCAGAATAAGATGACTTAAATAATTCAGGTACACCGTGCATACGGCGGTACAAAAAATTACCGGTAATGATACAATTGGCAGGCAGACCGGGGTAACTGACACTGCAAAAATTAATATTGTATCTTTTAAGCAGGTTGTACACTTCCTGCTTCCACCAGGAAACATGGCGGAATTCAATAACATTTCGTTTATCAAATGATAGCTGTTCAACAACATTTATTAACCGCTCTTCTGAAAATGTATAAGAGGGAGGCATTTGGTAAAGCACACAGGCTAATTTATTATCCAGTCCTTCCTGCACGATATCCATAAACTCCTGTATTTTATCCTTAACATCAACCAGCCGTTTTGTGTGTGTTATTATCTTGTGCGCTTTTACAGAAAATGTAAAATCCCCGGGTGTAAGGCTTGCCGATCTTTTTAAAGGCGCTACAGCCGGGAACCTGTAAAAGCTGTTGTTCAATTCAAGCGTGCTGAAGCGGGTGGCATAGTACGATAGCCATTGGGACGCCGGTAGTTTGTCTGGATAAAACCTGTTTTTCCAATAAGTATAGCTATAGCCTGAAGTGCCAATATGGATCATGGAATAGATTTAATACAACCAAAAGCACGCTGTAAAATGATTTGTTTATAAAAGACAATAACTATACCAACTCAAAATCAGCATATATCATATTAGGGTAATTGTATTTAAGGAATAATATTTGTTTTTGGTTTAAAAAAACAAAATGCCCGAAGGTCCGTCCATACTATTAATGAAAGAAAACCTGGTGAAATTTACCGGCAAAAAAGTAACTGCTGTTGAAGGCAATGCAAAAATTGAAAAAACATTGCTGGAAGGGAAAATACTTCGCGAAATAAAAACCTTTGGGAAACAAACCTATCTCGTTTTTGATGAAATAAGTGTAAGGATCCATCTCCTGATGTTTGGCTCTTACAGCATTAACGAACAAACAAAACCAGGGAGCAGGATGCGGCTGGGCTTGTATTTCAGATCGGGCGCCATGTTTTTTTATACCTGCTCTGTTAAGTTAACAGACAACGCCTCTTTAGCAGAAATAGATTGGGATGCAGATGTATTAAGCAACAAATGGAACCCTGGTCATGTTATGGAAAAATTAAAATCCCATGCTGGCTCTCAGGTTTGTGATGTGTTGTTAGATCAGCATATTTTTTCCGGAGTAGGTAATATTATTAAAAACGAAGTGCTTTTCAGGATCGGGGTGCAGCCCGAAAGCCTGGTTGGGAATCTTCCTCCTCAAAAATTAAAGGAGTTAATTGCTGAAGCCAGGAATTACAGCTTCGATTTTTTGAAATGGAAAAGAGCGTTTGTTTTAAAAAAGCATTGGCTGGTTCATAATAAGGGTTTATGTTCTAGCTGCGGAGGCCGGCTTACTAAAAAGCTTACGGGAAAAACTAACCGAAGAAGTTTTTACTGCGAAACAGATCAGAAAAAATATTAAGGCTGAATTACTCCGGCTATATACATTTTATCACACTTTTTTGCGCAATCGATAGCGCAAAAAATCAGGACAGAGCCATATATAAACCCGTTATATTTGATAACAATTGTTTAACAAATTCAAAATAACGCGGTATGACAAAAATTTTTAAAATCGGGCTTCTGCTAATAATGCTATCCGCATTCAAGTTTAGTGCAGCTCAACAGCAAATCACTGTTACCGGTAAGGTAACAGACAATAAGGGGAATCCGCTTTCCGGGGCTACCGTTAGTGTCAAAGGTGCAGCTGCTTCCACATCTACTGATGATCAGGGAGCATATAGCATTGCGGTAGCAGGCAATGGCACCCTGGAAGTTTCTTTTATCAGTTATAAGGCACAGGAGGTGAAAGTAGGCGGAAGAAGTGTAATTGATATAGCTTTAGAAGCTGCGGAAGCTGCAATGGATGAAGTGGTAGTAGTGGGCTATGGAACGCAGAAGAAAGTAAATATGACCGGGTCTGTAGCCTCTATTAGCGGAGAGCGGCTCGAAAACCGTTCTGTACCTACTGTTACGCAGGCTTTACAGGGAACCGTAGCCAACCTGAACATTACCACACCTAATGGAGCACCGGGTACCAAGCAGAATATCAATATTCGTGGATATACGGGTCTGCAGATTGATGAAAACGGAAATAAATCAAATGTTTCTGCCTCACCTTTAGTGGTTATTGATGGTATCCAGGGCGGCGATCTTAGTACCATTAACATGAATGATGTTGAAAATATATCTGTATTAAAAGATGCTGCTTCAGCCGCTATTTACGGATCCAGCGCTCCTTACGGTGTTATCATAGTTACTACTAAAAAGGAAAGAAAGGTAAACCTGTTATCAGCTACAATAATAATTTTGGTTTTTCCTCGCCTACCAATCTTCCAAGCTATGTTAACTCCCTGGAATTTGCAGAAGCATTTAATGAAGTGGCTAAAAATTCTAACTACTCTGCTGTGTTGTTTAATGATGATGTTATCCAACGTATTAAAGATTACCAGGCCGGTAAAATCAAAGATGAAACCATCAAAAACCCCAGCTCAGACAACTGGTTAAGCTGGAACGGTGCAAACGGTAACAATGACTGGTTTGATATTTATTTCAAAAAATCCAGTTTTAGCCAGCAGCATAATATAGGCGTATCGGGCGGGTCAGAGAATTCAAATTATTATGTAGGTTTGGGATACAACCTGCAGGACGGTTTGTTCAACTTTGCAAACGACTCCTACAAGCGCTACAATATGAGGGCGAATTTGTCGTCCAACCTGGCCAAATGGCTGACCTTTAATTTCCGCAGCGCTTTTTCAAGGGCGCAAACGGATAACCCTACCGTTTACGGAAACATTAGCGGTGGCACCAGTTATTCTTATGATTACTTCCACCAGATCGGACGTACTTACCCTACTGTACCAGTGAAAAACCCTGACGGATATTACTCTGAAGGCGGCGGTATAGGTATATTTACCGATGGAGGACGGGCTAAATCAGCAACAGACAATGTTATCCTTACCGGTGAGTTTGTGGCGCACCTGCTGCCTGGCTGGAGTGCCACTGCCAACTATACTTACGATGGCAACTATATTCAAAACAGTAACCATCGAAAAACATTTTATATTGTAAAACCCAGTGGGATAAAAGATCCCCGCGGTGGAACCTCTCCCAATTATATTGAACGTAATATGTACAAGAACCAGCATCATACGGTAAATGCGTTCACATCTTACGAAAAAAAGATTGGAGATCACTTTCTTAATGTATTAGCAGGTTATACACAGGAATTATATGATAACTTCAGGCTGCAGGGCTCTAACGATAACCTGTATTCTGATGAAGTACCGATGATCTCTACAACTTATGGTGTTAACCGTAATGCTGCAGACTATGCATCGCAGCTGGCTATCCAGGGGTGGTTTGGCCGTATCAACTACAACTACCAGGGAAAATACCTGATAGAACTGAATGGCAGGTATGATGGTACATCCCGGTTCCTGCAAAATGCCCGCTACAAATTCTATCCCGGTGTGTCGGCTGGATGGGTTGTTTCCAAGGAATCGTTCTGGGATGGTATGCGCAGCGTTGTCAACAATTTTAAATTAAGGGCTTCTTACGCCAGCTTAGGCGACCAGGCATTTACCGACAATTATTACCCATTCTATCCAAACCTGTCAACCACTGCACCAACAGGAACCCGTTGGATATTCAATGGCGGACGCCAGTCTTCGGTAGGTAACCCGGGATTTGTTAACTACGATTTAGGCTGGATCACTACCAATACATTAGATTTTGGTATTGACCTGGATTTTTTACGCAACAGGCTGAGTTTTGTTTTTGACTGGTATAAAAGACAATCTAAGGATTTTGCAGTTCAGGGCCAGGCGTTGCCGGCTATGTTAGGCGCATCTGCTCCTTTGATTAATGATGCAGAAACTGCTACTACAGGTTTTGACCTTAGCATTGGCTGGAAAGACAGGATTAATGAATTTTCATATGGCGTAAACTTAGTGCTGAGTGATTATAAAGGAAAAGTGGTCAGGTATAACAATCCTACAAAGCTGATCAGCAATGCCTGGTATGATGGTATGACAATGGGTGAGATATGGGGCTATGAAACAGCAGGTCTGTTTAAAGACCAGGCTGAAATCAATAGTATTGATCAAAGGTTCCTAAATGCCAACTGGTTTCCCGGGGATGTGCACTACAAAGATCTTAATGGTGATGGAAAGATCAATGTTGGAGATAATACGGTTGACAATCCCGGCGACAGGAAAATTATCGGGAACAGCACACCGCGTTATTCTTTTGGTTTGAACCTGAATGCCTCCTGGAAGAATTTTGACGCTACCGTATTCCTGCAAGGTGTAGGTAAACGTGATATTATGTTTGCAGACAATGCTAACTATTTCTGGGGTTTTGCCGGAGACGAATGGCAGTCTTCGTATTTCACAGCACATACCGATCGCTGGACAGAAAGCAACCCGAATGGTTATTTCCCAAGGGCTTATTTTAGTACGAACAAAAACAGGCAGGCGCAATCTGGCTATTTACAAAGCGCAGCTTACCTGCGTTTGAAAAATATACAATTAGGGTATACCTTACCTCAGTACCTGTTGGATAAAGTCAGCTTCAAAAAGACGAGAATATTCCTGAATGTGGAGAACCTGGCTACTTTTACAAAGCTGATAAAGATAATTGAT
>DAOLFI010000264.1:0-5290 GCA_035326385.1 Niabella sp. | reverse complement strand
ACCGCCACACCTTTGGCTGCGCACAGGAAAGCATCTTTCTGGCAAACCACCTTACCATTATATGCTGAAAGATCTACCGGGATGATCTTCCCTGGATAGGGCGATGCAAAAGCTACTTTCTTTTTACCGTGACTAACATTGGTATAAGCCGTCATAAACAAGCTTTCTCCGGTAAGCAGGCGCTTGCCCGCGCTCATAAGCTTGCCAAATAATCCTCCCGACTGGCCGGCGGAACCATCGCCAAAAATAGTAGCCATTTCTATGCCCTGGTCCATCATCATAAAACTGCCTGCTTCGGCAATAGCCGTTTCATTGGGGTCGAGTTCAATACTTACATATTGCATTTCTTCGCCAAAAATTTCATAATCTATTTCGTGACTTGACTTCATTTTTTATAGATTTTAGTATTTAGACGTTAGTATTTAGATTATAGTGTTAAGTTAAGTGTGAGTTGTCAGTAATGAGTAACGAGTGATGATAATGAGCGATGAATAATGTGAATACATACTCATTACTGATCATTCATTATTCGCTCTAAATGCCACGATTCTTCATTAACATAACACGGGTATTTATATTTTAGTATTTAGCGCTTTGTGTAATTGTTCTTTATCTAACTGGCCTTCCCACCGGGCTACCACTACTGTTGCTACTGCATTCCCTACCATATTGGTTAATGCGCGGCACTCACTCATAAAACGGTCAATGCCCAGGATCAGCGTCATGCCTGCTATAGGTACTTCGGGTACCACGGCCAAAGTTGCAGCTAAGGTAATAAAACCAGCACCGCTTACACCTGCTGCTCCTTTAGAGCTGAGCATGGCAACCAACAACAATACAATTTGACTTTGCAGCGGCAAATGAATATTACATGCCTGGGCAATAAACAACGCGGCCAGCGTCATATAAATATTAGTACCGTCCAGGTTAAAAGAATATCCTGTAGGCACTACCAGTCCTACAATGGGTTTGGCGCAACCAGCCTTTTCCATTTTCTGCATAAGGGCAGGCAGAGCTGCTTCGGAAGAGCTGGTGCCTAATACCAGCAGCAGCTCATCTTTTATATATTTTAAGAATTTGAAAATGGAACAGCGATTATACTTTGCCACGGCCCCTAACACCACTATTACAAAAAAGAGGGAAGTTGTATAAAATGTTATTACCAATGCCAGCAGGTTACCTATTGATTCAATACCATATTTCCCTATTGTAAAGGCAATAGCGCCAAAAGCACCAATGGGCGCCAGCTTCATAAGGATAGAAACAATTTTAAAAACAGGATGCGCCAGCGCTTCCATAAAATCGAGCACCAGCTTGCTTTTGGGCATAGTTAAAGAAATAGCGATGCCGAATAGAATAGCGATCAGCAGAACCTGCAAAATATTATCTCCGGTAAGCGGGCTTACCAGTGTTTTGGGTATGATCTCAAAAATAAAATTGATGAGCGAACTGTCGTGCGCTTTATTTACGTATTGTGAAATAGAAGAAGCTTTTAATGTGGACGGATCAATATTTAGTCCCTTGCCGGGCTGCACTATATTACTTACAATAAGCCCCAGTATAAGCGCTAATGTAGAAAAAGTAAGAAAGTAAATAAACGCTTTCCCGGCCACGCGGCCTACTTTTTTCATATCGTTCATAGAGGCAATACCTACCGTAATGGTTATAAAAATAACCGGTGCAATGATCATTTTTATAAGCCCGATAAAACCATCGCCTAAGGGTTTCATTTTTTCTCCCAAAGAGGGATAAAAATATCCCAGTAGCACACCTACAATAATGGCAATTAAAACCTGGATATAAAGTACCTGGTAAAATTTTTTCTTTTTTCCGGGTACGCCCTGGTTATACTCTTCAACAATCATTCAAAAAATTTTGCTGAATATCGTGAAAGTTTATCAAGCAGCTAGTGGTAAGTCAAATAAATTTTGTCGTGGTGTCCCGAAGCTATCGGGATGACGAACCTTCCTTCGACGAGCTCAGGGCGATAGACATTATTTTATTGACATGACACTGGCAGAGAAGCATCTTTTTCAGAAAAGCAATACTGATCGGGCATTAAAATGAGGTGCTTCCGCCCATTCCATTCCGTATAGCATTCGGGACAACTTCCAGTGCCAATGACATGTTAAGTAAGCGTTTGATGATTGATATTTACAAAAAGCTATCGTCGTCCCGATCGAAGAGGGAACTCAACGAAATTCACAACTTACAACGAACTAAATAAATGCTTTACGTTGGGATTTTCTCCGCTACGCTGCGAAATGACGATAATAGTGATGATGGATTTATGTGTCGTTGACAGAGAGGCAAGACAAGTAAGTGCATATAGCCGGTGTAAGCTGCAGATCAATTAAAATTTCAGATCTTTAAAATAATACAATTTGTCCTGGTCTGTAATGGTGCGGATCACTTTACAGGGATTGCCCACTGCCACTACATTGGAGGGAATATTTTTGGTAACCACGCTGCCAGATCCGATTACTGTATTATCACCGATCGTTATTCCCGGGTTGATGACCGTACTGCCTCCGATCCATACATTGTTCCCAATAGATACAGGAAAGGCGTATTCAAAAGCTTCATTCCTGGGCTCATAATGCAAAGGGTGTCCGGCTGTAAAGACAGATACATTAGGCGCCAGGAATACATTGTCGCCAATTGAAACCGGAGCACAATCAAGAATAATGCAATTGTAATTGGTATAAAAGTTCTCGCCTACAGAAATATTATATCCGTAATCGCAGTAAAAAGGCGGCTCTATATGAAAGTGAGCGCTGGTGCTTCCCAGCAGCTTCCGTAATAAAGCATTCCGTTCTTCTACTTTAAAGGGATGAAGGGTGTTGATCTGGTAGTTAAGGTCTTTGGCATGCTGCCGCTCTTCAAAAAGCTGCGGGTCAAAAGCCTTATAGGGCCTGCCCGATAACATTTTTTCTTTTTCTGTACTCATCGTAATAAGAATTGCTCTTGCTGCTGATTTAGAAGTTACTTTTTCGTGTATTCAGGATGTTGCGGAGGCAGCTCATTCACATTTACCTCTTCGGCAGTAATATGAAGGAAGACTGCGTATTTGGAAGGCCTGATCTTTTCACTGAATTTTTCGGCATAAGCCTGTGTGAATTCTGCACCAAAATATAATATAAAAGAGGTGTAATATACCCACAGCAAAATAATAATAAGCGTGCCGGCTGCGCCAAAAACTGCACCAGGATTGGCTTTGGTAATGTATAGGTCTATCAGGAATTTGCCAATGGCAAACAGGAGCGTTGTAAAAGCCGCACCCACAAAAGCTGGTTTCCATTTGATGATCACATCGGGCAGTACTTTAAAAATAACGGCAAATAAAAAGGTGATAACGGAGAAGGTGAGCACATTGTTTAAAATGAAAAATAACCAGCCCGATTGCAGGGGAATAATATCCTGGAACCGGCTTTGCACGCTCCCTAAAATATTATTAAGGATAAGCGATACGAGCAACAGAAAACCAAGGGAAATGATCAGGGAAAAAGATTTCAGCCTGTTGGTCAGTAATCCTGCAATACCCTTACGGGGCTTGGCTTTTACTTTCCAGATGGTATTAATGCTGTCCTGTATCTCAAGAAATACGGCTGTAGCACCTATGATAAGTGATATGATTCCAATAACAAGTGCAAACGATGTTTTGTTGCTGAGGCTTGCCTGTGAAACAAGATTCTGGATCTGTAAAGCGATATTACTATCATCTGTAAACTCACTTACATACTCAAAAACTTTCCCTTCAATGATCTCTTTCTTATATATAAGGCTTGCCGAGGCAATTACGATGGTTAGTAAAGGTGCCATAGAGAATATAGTACAGTAAGCCAGCGAAGAGCTTAATTTAGGTATTTTATCTTCGGCAAAGCTTTTTCCCGATGCTACCAGGAGCTGCCATAAATTTTTAAAGAACCCTTTTATTTTTTTTAATACAGTCATTATAGTAACTCTCCATAAAATATTGTGCCAGTTAATATTTTAGAACGGATAGCCGATACCAATGTTCAGGATAAGGTTTTGTTTACGCCAGCTGGGATCCCCGAAGTTGATATCGTTGAATACCCAGCGCTGTCCCGCAGGTAGCCAGGGTTTGCGAAGTGGTGTGGCCAGGTCAAACCTGATCACAAAGATGGTAGCATCTACGCGCAGGCCAATCCCGCCGCCAACTGCAAACTGGTTAAAGGCATTGGATAATTTAAACTGGCTGCCCGCTCTAGAAGTATCAACTTTAGAGGTCCAGATATTACCTGCATCTATAAATACAGCGCCATGTATCACACTGAACAGTTTGGCTCTCAGCTCGCCGTTCAGCATCATTTTAATATCGCCTCCCTGGTCTGCAAAAAAGCGGCTGGAGTCGGGTTTGATCTCATAATTGTAACTGCCCGGTCCTAAAGACCTTGCCCTGAAAGCTCTTATATCATTACTGCCACCTGCAAAGAACTGGCGTACATAAGGCAATACGCTACTATTGCCATATGGAATACCATAACCTATATTGGCTCTCCCTGCCAATACCAATCCCGGGTTTATTTTGTAAAAGTTCCGGAAGTCGGCTTCAAGCTTTATAAACTGGTTTACTGTTGTATTGAATAATGTTTTTTGTCCCGCTGCATTTTTCTTTAAAAAAGCATTGACAAGATTGCCTGCTGTTTCTACAGATCCATGGAAATAAATATTATTGCGCCGTTTTTCCTGGAACTGATTGCTGTAAGTGAAATTATAATTGGTGCTGAATATAAACTGGTTCTCGTAGTTTCCGCGTAGGCTGGGTACCTGCGCCAATAGTTTTTGCAGACTGTCTGATGTTTTTAATGTATGCACATAAGTAACTGAAAAGGGATTAAGATTATGGTCTACATAGGAGTTCCCTTTCCAGTTGTATCCATACTCAAGATTGCCTGAAAGCATAGTAAAATACAATGCTCTGTTAAGAAGCTGGCCGCCCAGTGTAATATTGGTTTTTGGAACAAAATTGCTGGCACTTTTAAAGTTAATAGGCGCTATAATACGGGGGAATGTTAAACGGGCGCTTGCACTCAATGAGCAAGAATTAGTTTTGGCACCGCTTACCTGCGTTTCAAAGCCACCTGCAATACTGGTGGTTAATTGCTCTGCTCCCCTGAACAGGTTGCGGTTGGTATTGGATAACTTTAACTCAGAACCTACAAAGTTATTCGATTTGCTGGTACCTGTAAGCTGTAAAGACATGGATCTTTTTTTCTGAGGCGTAAGATAAAAGTTGGCATCCAGCAAATCACTTTCCAGGGTGTCT
>DAOLFI010000263.1:0-5297 GCA_035326385.1 Niabella sp. | reverse complement strand
GACACTAACCTGGTATTAAACAAAGGACACCTGTATACCAACAGAGGGAACCTGAATTATAGTATTGGCGATTACCCGGAAGCCATAGATGATTATTTTCGTGCGGAGAAGATTTTAAAGCAACAAAAATTTCCTGCGCTCGCCAGCGTATACTCTTCCATAGCCGGCTGTTTTTCAAACCTGAGCAACGACCACAAAGCACTAGAGTTTGATGACAGGGCCATTAATACAGCCCGGCAATCCAGTGACCAGCGGCTATTGGCTACCGTATTGATGAACAAAGCAACAAGGCTGATGAATCTTGATAATTTCAGGTCGGCAGATTCTATCCTGCTAGTCGTATGGCCAATCGTTGAAAAGTTGCAAAATACCAAAAGCCTGTTCGCCTATCACTTCAACAAAGGCGATATAGAAGCGTATTATAAAAAAGATACTTTAACCGCCCTAACGCATTATCACAAATCGTATAGCTATGCCAAAGAGAACGAAGATGTGTGGCAAATGACACAGGCCCTGACACCGTTAGCTCAATTCAAAATTGATATTCGACAGCCCGATGCTATAAAATATATCAGGGAACTGGGCACATTAGCACAAAAGTATGAAATGATTGGCCAGCGGTCAGATGCGATGGCGCTATATGCTCAATGGTATGCCATGCAGGGCAATTATAAAAAAGCCTATGAATATCAGCAACAGTTTAAACAACTATCTGATAGCATCAATTCGGAAGAAAGCCGTGAAAAAATATCCATGATGGAAGTGCGTTTCAGAGTAGATAATAAAGAGCAGGAGATTGAACGGCTTAAAACACAGGACCAGTTGAGCAAACTTTCCATCCGCCAAAAAAACACGCTTAACTATATTTTGATCGGCGGTGCGACTGCCCTTATGATCATACTACTATTAGGCTATCGAAATTATACCCATCGTCAGAAACTGCAGCAGCAGCGTATTGCCGAGCTGGAAACCGAAAAGCAATTGTTAGCCACACAATCGCTGCTGAAAGGGCAGGAGGACGAACGCAGCCGTTTAGCCAAAGATCTGCACGATGGACTGGGAGGTATGCTGAGCGGCGTAAAACTACAATTAGGAGCTATGAAAGGAAATTTTATATTACCGGCAGAAGCAGGTGTATTATTCAATAACGCGCTTGGTAAGCTGGATGAGTCCATATCAGAAATGCGCCGGGTAGCGCACAATATGATGCCCGAAGCATTGATAAAACTGGGGTTGCAGCAGGCTTTGCAGGATTATTGCGAGGGCATTAGCGCATCACGTACGCTTACCGTAAATACTGAGTTTTACGGACTGGAGCAAAGAATGGACGCCGCCACAGAAGTAACTATTTACCGTATTGTACAGGAACTGGTCAATAATGCTGTAAAGCATGCACAGGCGTCCAATGTGCTGGTGCAGGTAATGCGGCAGGGGGAATTGCTGAGTATTACAGTGGAAGATAATGGAAAAGGATTCGATGCTTCGCAATGGCAGGATAAACCAACAGCAGGGTTGCAAAATATACAATCAAGAGTAAGTTATCTTAGGGGACGCATGGACATTAAGTCGCAGCCCGGAAATGGCACGTCGGTATATGTAGAGTGTACAACAGACAACAATGGATAAAATAAAAGTGCTGGTAGTTGACGATCACCCGATGGTACTGGAAGGCATGCAAACCATGCTTTCCCAGATAAGTTTTGTAAACATTGCAGGTGTAGCCCGCAATGCTTATGAAGCAATAGAGCAGATCAAAGCACATCTCCCGGAAATTGTTATTACCGACATCAGTATGCCGGAAATAAGCGGTATAGAACTTGTGGCAAAGATCAGGAATGAATATCCCGAAGTAAAAACGATCGCCATGAGCACTTTTAATGAACGCAGCTATATATCGCAGATGGTACAAAACGGGGCTGCCGGCTATATATTAAAAAGCGCTTCCAAAGAAGAAATAGAAGAAGCTATACTTACGGTTCATGAAGGAAAATTATACATGAGCATAGAACTGGAGCTAAGTAAACAGGAGCAACAGAGAATAAATACAGCGCCATTGCTTACAAGCCGTGAAAAAGAGGTATTGCTATTAATATTCGAAGGATTCACCAATCCACAAATTGCTGAAAAACTATTTGTAAGCCCTTACACCGTAGACAGTCACCGCAAAAACCTGCTTACAAAGTTTGAAGTGAACAACACTGCCGGTTTGATCAAACAGGCAGCGAAGTATGGTTTGGTGTAGGGCGCACGGCAAACTCTGAAAAGCTCATCGGATATAAACCGCGAAGTAGCGTTCGTATTACCCTGTTTTGCTTGGAGCCGATACCCGTCATGATCCCTTCCGCCAATCCTTCCTTTACAAAAGCAGTAGTTGCTTTTCAGTCCTGCCGGCTGACGCAGCATTGAATTTTTCATGCCTCATTTTGCTGACAACCTGAAACTCACAGCTTCGTCACCACCACATTACCTACATACACTTTTATTTTTCCCGCATTTTCCCCGGTTGTCGCTTTCCAGGATATAGCATGGATCCTTGTTGAAGCATTAAACCCACAGCCCATACAAGGTGCGCCATATTTCAGCTTATAATCGCGGCTATTGCTCATTTCTTTACCATTGACGAGTACGGTAATCACCCCGGATTTCACTTTTACCGTCACATGGATTTTTCTTGTCATGCCTGAAAAGGCCGTCAGCGAAACCTTAGCTTCGGCGCCCTCATTATTGTGCTGCACATTCCTGGCGGGCTTGCTGTGCAAATCAATATCAATTTCGCCACGATAATTTTTGTTATCGAAATCGGCTGGATTACCGGATACGAAGTTGATGGTAAGGAGTTCACCGTTGCCTTCATCGTTCTCTGTTCCTCTTTCAGTTGGCTTCCGGCTGTTTAATGTAAGCATTGCCGATCCGCCTGTACGGCCTGTGAAGCCGCCATCGGTTACAAGGTCAAAATTGATGGCGAAATCTTTTGGCAACGGATAGGGCATCAAATTTGGCCGGACAGGATTATATAAGCCCAGTTGCAGCCAGTTGCCATTTTCATTTTTAGGGGTTGCAATCACCGTGTGTTCAGACTTCGTTGCAAAATACCAGTTTTTCGGGGAGCCTCCTGCTGTATTGCTTAAAAAGTTATCGGTAAACCAGGCATCACCTTTGGCGTGGCTATTGGGTTCCCGTGGTTTTGCA
This sequence comes from Niabella sp., assembly GCA_035326385.1. Lineage (GTDB taxonomy): Bacteria > Bacteroidota > Bacteroidia > Chitinophagales > Chitinophagaceae > Niabella. The sequence goes on along the minus strand of DAOLFI010000263.1, from coordinate 2,108 downwards.
GTTAATCCCTCCCTGTATTTACGGTGGTAGCCCTCCAGTCTGACCTGCAGTTGATCTGCATTGGCAGGTGTATATACTTTGCCCTTTACTTTTTCAGGGGCAAAGAAATAGTTGTAGATATAATCATAATTGATGTTTTGCGTAATGGCTGTGTACATCTCGTACAACTGGTTACCGCTTTCTTTTGTCTTAAACGGCAATGCTATGCTAATCCACTGCGGTTGCGGATCGCCCAGCTTTGCCATGAGCGCCGGTGGAAATTTGTAGACTTTATAATACTGTTTGATGTCATATTGCCGCTGGGTAAGCTCAAAAGGATCGGCGCCATCAAACATATACATGATGGGCTGCATGCTGCCAATCAGCGCTTGTTCATTCAGCGATCCGGCGTGCTTCTTTTGCAATGCCGCGATGCTGCCACGAATGCGGGTAATGGCTTTTTTATTAAAATCATCGGCCTTCGCGTAACCGGTGGCCAAGGCAGCATCGCTCAACTGCAACAGTTCGCCTTTCGTGAGCGTTACAAACGGCAGCTTGTTACCGGGTGCAAGGATGATATTCTGCATCTCGTTTCTTACAGTAATGAATTTTGATACATTCGGATGAATACCCGCCGGCCTTTCATCTTTGTCACCGGGGTGGTATTTCTGAAAGCCATCGTCCGGCCAGGTAAAAACGAATTGGTTGTCATTACTTAAAAACTCAACTTCATAAGCCCCAAAAATTTTATTGGCCGCCATGAAAAATTTGGTATTTTCTTCCGATATCGGCTTGAAGTTCCCCTTTTCGTCCGTCCACATTTTATCGTGGCTTACGTTCCACACCATAAAGTTGACACCAAACCCTTTTTTGTTTTTGTATCGGGTAACGGTACCCAGTCCGCCTACAGGTGTATAGCTTGCTTTCATCCATTCCACCATTTTATTGACGTGGGTTTCAATAACTTTTTCCCGGGCATTTGCAGGCGTTCGCCATTGGCGATCCCAATAATTATTGCTCCACCAGCCTATTACACTGTCCTGGATACGTTGTTCGGCCGTAACCTGCGCCTGCGTTTGGCCCAATAGCAGCGCAGGCAGCAATAACATGGCAATAATCAGTACCGGCTTAACTATTCTACAATTTTTCATACTCCTGTTTCATTGGTTTCATATCATTTAAACAAGGGCATTGCAAACTCGCCGGATATGGGCGTAGATGAGTTGGCACAGCCCGGAACATTCCCTACATTCCAGATCGTTCCGCTAAAGCTTCCCATGACAATAACTCCCTTTTCATTCTTATACTCAGTTAATGCCAAGCTGCCTGATGAAGGTGCGCCCGAATACCCACATTTCCCATTAGCATTTATTAACTGGCTCGAACTGCTGCTATATGTTGTTAAAGGTGTATTGGAAGACAATTTATTGTATTGGACACCCGCTCCCGTCGCATGATCCCTTGTTATAAAACTGATGCTGCCTTTTGCCGGGTTTTTGCAGGACAATGCAACGATCAGGTTTCTCGTAACATGCTGAAACATGAGGCTAAGCGTACCATCTCCCAGCATTATTGCCGAGGCCACATTGCCGCCCGATGGAACAACTCCCGGTACGCCTGTAAAAATTTCAGTGCCTGAAAACTCGGTCGTTACTCCCTGTACAGTAACCCTGGCAAAATATTCATCGTACACCCGTATATTGCTTACCAGCATAAACCTGCCTGTTGGGCCATTGGACTGCTTTTGGGTAAGCGATACCGCGATGGCTACTGGGTTTTGTGAGGGAACGTTATCGGGTGCGGTGTAAGTGGCTGCTGATCCATCGGCGCCGGGCTGTAAGGAACCGGAAACATTGCTTACAGGAGCTTTGGTGCCGTTCAGTGTCCAGCTATTATCAATCGCAAAATTACCTTTCCAGGCGGCCAGCCTGTCCAGAGATTCATTGACCGGTATAAACGGGATTAAATCCGCATCATCTTTACCCCAAAAACCGCAACCGGTTACAGACAGTTGCAGGCTCTCTTTAACTTTTACGCTTCGCGATGCCGGGGTTATTGCCATTTCAATAAACTTGCCTACCACCCAATCACTAAAATGCGTTGTTTCCACCGATACTGTTTTGGCATTC
>DAOLFI010000262.1:0-5300 GCA_035326385.1 Niabella sp. | reverse complement strand
GCTGAAACGGTTCCAGGGACATACATCCTGGCAGGTATCGCAGCCAAACATCCAGTTACTAAACCTGCCTTTCATTTCATCGGGCAGTAACATTTCTTTCAGCTCAATAGTAAAATAAGATATACAACGACTGCCGTCAATCACTTTACCGGGCAATATGGCTCCCGTAGGACAGGCGTCAATACATTTGGTGCAGGTGCCGCAGAAGTCTTTCGCAAAAGGATCGTCCGGAATAAGCTCCAGGTCGGTGATCAGTGTAGCGATAAAAAAGAAAGAGCCGCTTTCTTTATTGATCAGATTACCATTCTTGCCTACCCAGCCCAGTCCGCTTTTCCTGGCCCAGGTGCGTTCCAGTACCGGGGCCGAATCCACGAACCCCCTTCCCTGTATGTCTCCCAGTTTTTCCCTTATCACAAACAGGAATTCATTAAGTTTTGCCCTTATTACTTCGTGGTAGTCGTTACCATAAGCGTATTTGGCTATTTGAGGCGCTTCACTGCTTTGGTGCTGGCCGGGAAAATAATTCAGCAATAAAGTGATAACCGATTTTGCACCGGGCACCAGCTTAGTGGGATCAATACGCAGATCGAAATAATTTTCCATGTATTTCATCTGCCCGTGCATGCCTTTATTCAGCCAGGCTTCCAGCTTCCGTGCATCCTCAGAAAGAGGCTCAGCTCTGGCAATACCGCAATAGTCAAAGCCAAGTATTTTGCTGGTCTGCTTTATAAATAAGGTATGGTTGTCTATGATCATTATTAAGTTGCCGGTTGACAAATGACAGTTGGCAGGAGTGAAAGGTTTAAAAATGAAAAGATTTTAGTACTTAGATAGTATATATGAGCTTGATGCTTGATATCTGATACTTGATGCTTCCTGCTTTCGGCTTTTTGTTTTCTGCCTTTAGCTATTAACCAAGAACCATCAACTATATGCATCCTACTTCCTATTCACTATTAACTACTCACTATTCACTTCTTCCTATCCACTTCAAACAAACAGGCGCATCTACTTTTATCCGTTCATTGGTATCTGTGAGCAGGCCGGTACGGGTATCTCTTTTGAAAATGGTGATATCGTTTGACTTTTGATTAGCCGCGAGTAAAAATTTTCCTGAAGGATGTATGGTGAAGTTGCGGGGAAAATTACCCATTGTAGATTGTTCGGCAATAAAAGTGATCCTTCCGCTCTTGCTGTTAACTTTAAATATTTGTATGGTGCTGTTGCTCCTTTGCGAAACATACAGGAATTTTTCATCCGGCGATAAATGAATATCTGCTCCTGCACCCTCCGGTCCTGCAGGTAAATGGTTCGCTGTCTGGATGATCTTGTAATTACCGGCTGCCTTGGATATTACATCAACACTACCGGACATTTCTTCAACCAGGTAGGCAAACTTCCCGCTTTTTACAAAAACAATATGTCTTGGGCCGCCTCCCGGTTTTACATCAATAGCCGATTTACCAACTGTATCAAGCAGGCCTGTTGCTTCGTTGAAAGGATAAACCACTACTTTGTCCAAACCCAGATCCGGCACAAATACATGTTTATTATCAACGCCCATATACGTACAGTGTACATGGGCTTTTTCCTGCCTGGCTTTATTAATGCTGCTGCCGCTATGTTTTATGAACTGGTGCAGGTTGCCAACAGAACCGTCTGTAAGAACAGGATGAACTGTAAGGCTGCCGTTTCCGTAATTACCGGCAAATAACCATTTACCTGTTTTGTCAATACTTACATAACAGGGCGCGTTGCCGTTGTTAGGTTGCCTGTTAAGCAGGGTGAGTGCTCCGGAGGATTTATCATAAGTGAACGATGATATTTTCCCCTCATCACCTTCATTTATGCTATACACAAACTGGTTATCATTGCTGATGCACAGGTAGGAGGGGTTTCCAGCTTCAGCTACGCTTACCTGCCGTGTCTGGCCTGTTTGGCTGTCAAAATCATATACATAAATACCCTTGCTTTGATTGTTATTAGTATAAGTACCAATAACCAGGCGCTGGGCAGATAAGCTGCCTGTGAAAGCGAACAAAAGTGGTATAATTAAAAAAGTACATGTCTTCATAATAGAATAATTGGGGTTAAAAATAAAGATAATTATGGTTCGTAGATGCTGGGAGGCTGGTTACCGGATACTGGTTACTGGTTATAAGTCCGTGGCCTCAACCATCAGGTTCAGGCAGATAATAGCCGGGAGTATAGAATTTCTATATCATGTAGCTAGTAATCCCTTTTTCTGCCTCCTTTGTATCCAGCTTTTTGCTTTCTGCTTTTAGCCTTCGGCTTTATGATTCATAAATGCTGGACACCTGTTACTTGCCGTACATCGCATAATCTCTCTCAATATGTTATAGAATTTTTAACAATCGGCTACAAACCCTTTTTGGTCCTGTATCAATCTATATATCAGACAGCAATATTTAAAGAACTACTAAACTTATAACAATGAAAAAGATATTAACCCTTTCTCTTTTGATGATAGCCGGTATTGTTTTCCTGGCAAGTTGTACCAAAAGGGAGTATTATGATGACAGGAATGATGTGGAAATTTCAGTGATATTTGAAGTATCTGACAGCCCTTACTCAATCATACAGTTTAATAATGATGGTACCTATGCTATAATTGAGCATCTTGAGAATAACAGTAATCGCTGGCCTATAAAAGGGGACCGGTTGCAGGGGCGTTTTTACGAAGGCAAGGAAAGTACTGTTTATAATTTAACTGCTGGATATAATAATAGAGTGTATGTAGTGGAAGTTGGAATTTTAACTATAGATGATGCCTGGGATGCATTAGATTATTATGTTGACGATTTTTATGCAGTGAAAGGAATGAATAAATCTATGAAGATGAACTTTGAAAGACGTATTAAATAGGTAAGTTATCCGTTCTCTATAAAACAAGGGCCGCAACTGCGGCCCTTATCTTTAATACTTATTTAATGCTGCTGTTATCTTTTCATATTGTTCAGCGTCAGTAACATCCTGTGGTTCAAATGCGGAACCTATCACTTTTTCATATAGCTCAATATACCTGTTGGAAATAGTGCTGATCCATTCATCGGTCATTTCCGGAACCTGCTGGCCTTCTTTACCCATGAAATTATTTTCAATCAGCCATTCCCTCACAAACTCCTTGCTCAGTTGCTTTTGTTTTTCGCCTTTTTGCTGGCGCTCTTCAAAGCCATCGGCGTAAAAGTACCGGGAACTGTCCGGTGTATGTATTTCATCCATCAATACTATTTCACCATTTAGCTTGCCAAACTCGTATTTGGTATCTACTAAAATCAGGCCTTGCTTCAAAGCCAGTTCCTGCCCGCGTTTAAATAATGATAAGGTCAGCGATGCAAGTTGCTCCCACTCTCCGGCTGTGGCTAATCCCTGTACTATGATCTCTTCTTTACTGATGTCTTCATCATGTCCTTCGCTGGCTTTAGTGCTGGGTGTGATAATGGGTGTTTCAAAAGCATCGTTCTCGTTCATTCCTTCAGGTAAATCAACTCCGCATAAAACCCGCTTGCCACTGTGGTAGGTTCTCCAGGCATGGCCGGTTAAATGGCCCCGTACAACCATTTCAATCTTAAACGGATCACATTTATAACCCACGGCGCTGTTGGCAGTAGGCGTTTCAAGCAGCCAGTTCCGGCAAATATCTTTGGTGGCATTCAGCATATAAGCTGCAATCTGGTTCAGCACCTGCCCCTTATAGGGAACAGGCCTGGGCAATATCACATCAAATGCAGAAATGCGGTCAGAGGCGACCATTACCAGTAAGCGGTCATCGATGGTATAAACATCTCTTACCTTGCCGCGGTAAAAGCTGGTTTGTTTGGGAAAGTTGAGTTCAGACATGGCGCGAAAATAATGAGAAAACACTGAACAGTTAACGGCAGAACATGGTCGTGCCGGGAAAAATATTTTTTGAAATTAAACTAACAAATGTTATTTTAATACCATCATTCACAAAACAATCAGTTTTTATGAAGGTTACACGATTGCTTACTCTAACTACATTCCTATGGATTGCCACAAACACTTATGCCCAAACAATAAGTGGCATTATTAAGAGCAGTGAAAGCGGGGACGGTATCCCCGCTGCATCAGTTGTTTTAAAAGGAGATGAAACAAAGGGAACAATGGCTAATGAAAGCGGGGAATTTGAATATACCGTGACCTCATTGCCTGTAACCCTGCTTATCAGCTCTGTTAATTATGAGCCGCAGGAAGTAACGGTTACATCTACGGCTTTCCTCACTGTTTCTTTAATCCCGTTAATGGGCCGTGAGGTTGTAGTGTCTGCATCCAGAACCGCAGAAAGGATCCTGGAATCTCCTGTTACTATAGACAGGGTTAGTAATGTGGCTATAAGAAACGCAGCCGCACCGAATTTTTACGAAGCATTATCCAATATTAAAGGGGTGGATATGACCACTTCAAGTTTAACATTCAGGACCATCAGTACAAGGGGGTTTAACGGAAGCGGCAACCTGAGATTTAATCAGTTGGTAGATGGGATGGATAACCAGGCTCCGGCCCTGAATTTTTCTGTAGGTAACGTAGTGGGTATGACAGAGATGGATGTTGATAATGCTGAGCTTTTGTCCGGAGCTTCGTCGGCGCTTTATGGTTCAGGAGGTATGAACGGCACTTTGTTGATGACCAGCAAGAACCCGTTTAAGTTTCAGGGATTGAGCGTTAATCTTAAACAGGGTGTTATGCATGTAAATGATCCTGAAAGCAAAGCAAAACCCTATTATGACTGGTCTTTAAGATGGGGACAAAAAATAGGTGAGCGGTTTGCTTATAAATTATCTGCCTCCTATATGAAGGCGTATGATTGGGTGGCAAATGATACAAGAGATCTTAACAGGAACAACGTGATCAGTTCTTTAAAGCCAGGCGGAACACGGCAGAATGATCCTAATTATGACGGGGTAAGTATTTTTGGGGATGAAGCAAGTGCCAGTATGGCAAGCATTGCCCAGGCCTACCAGTTTCAAACCAGGGCAGGGATACTCCAGGCTACTGGTGGAGCAGTGGATATTGTTACACTTTTTAACAGCCTGCCTGCTAATGCTACGCAAACCCAGATTGGCGCATTAATTGGTGCATTGCCCGAGCCTTTACGACCTGCTGCCACTAACCTGGTGCCGTTTCATTTCGGTTTAAGAAATAATGTTTACGGAGGGCAGCTTGTAAGCAGAACCGGTTACAGCGAAAAAGATCTTGTAAATTATAATGCGTATAGCCTGAAAACATCGGGAGGCCTTTATTATAAAATAACGAATGAT
>DAOLFI010000261.1:0-5325 GCA_035326385.1 Niabella sp. | reverse complement strand
TATAGGTAATACCTGCAAAGTTGGTAACCCCTTCCTGTATTACAGGGCCATTGGATAACGGGATAATGCCTTTATTATTGGACACTTCTTTAAGCAGGCCCGTTATTTTACTGAATGTCAATGCCACATCAGCAACTTTTACTTTATAATCATTACCCGATTCTGTAATGGTAATATCATTAGTTCTTGTGCTGTTCTTTACCAGGGCTTCTGCTGTTTTTGCAGGACTACTGATCGGAAAGTTCCAGGTAAACAGTTCTTTGTTATATTTGTCTTTCGCTGTAACGTATAAAACATCGTAGCTGTTCCAGTTTTCGGGCAATAAAACTTTTAGCTGTCCTTTCTGCATTGGCAGGATATTTGGCGCCTGAGCAGCACCGGTCTTTTCACTTTCATAGGTGATATTAAACTTTTTCAGCTTCCAGGTGAAGGTGCAGGTATTCAGGTTTGTAAAATGATACCGGTTCTCAATATTGAAGACACCATCGAATACGGGTGTTATCTCCCTGCGTTCAAAATAAACGGGGCTCCATATTTCTTTAATTGTGTAGAAGCTCCCCTCTTTTTCATGGTGCGGCCCTACAATACCATCAGCGCCCCTGCTTTTGTCGGTATCAAGTGAATCATTTAAATCTTTCCGAACCACACCCTGGTCTGCAAAATCCCAAAGAAAGCCTCCGGCACTTAAAGGATTGTTCCACATTTTATTCCAGTAATCTTCCAGCCCTGCTCCATGACCGCCATCAAACCAGCCATGCAGGAACTCGGTAGGCATCACTATTTCACGGCCATTGTCGTAGTTCCCAACACCATAGTTATATTGCCTGTAATGCTGTGTCTCTATACCGTTATGTAATTGCCAGGGATGAATCACCACCCTTTTTTGTAAATCATATTTGTCAAACAGTGCATCCAGCTCAGGATTGCTGCCGCCTTCATTCCCATTGGCCCAGATAACAATGGAAGGATGATTACGATCGTGCTCTACCATTTCCTTTACGCGCAGACTCCCGGTAGGTGTATCATAATGTCCGTGCCAGCCAGCCAGCTCGTCAATCACATACAGACCTAACGAATCGCAAACATCAAGAAAATGACCATCGGGCGGATAGTGCGCCATACGTACCGCATTCATATTCATTTCTTTCATCAGCAATACGTCTTCCACACTATTTTTATAGCTGGTGGTTCTGCCGCTTTCAGGCCTGAAGGAATGACGGTTCACTCCCTTAAATTTCATTTTTACTCCGTTTATATAAATGCCATCCCGCTGTTTCACTTCCACTGTTCTGAAGCCGAATTTCTTTGATACAGTATGTAAGAGGGTACCCTTATTATCATAAATTGTATAATCTGCACGGTACAAATCAGGCGTTTCAGATGTCCACAACTTAGGGGTATTGATAACAGTTAAGATATTATGATGTAATGATTTTTTATTCCCCGGGATAGTCTCTTTAACAGTATGCACTAACTGATCCTGCCTGTCATAGAACGCTATTCCAAAACTGCTAATATTTGATGCTTTAAATGAAGTGCTGAAATGCCCGTTAGCTTTAGCATCTATGCTAATATCACTTATATAGTTTTGAGGTAGTACTTCCAGCCAAACCGGTCTGAATATGCCCCCAAAAATCCAGTAGTCCGCCTCACGTTCAGCAGCATTTACGCTTTTATTAGCTGAATGTTTATCCACCTTTACTTCAAGCTGGTTTTCCTTGCCATATTTCAACAGGCTGGAAATATCATATTTAAAGGCATAAAAGGCACCCTGGTGAACAGGACCGGCCAGCTTGCCATTGACCTTAACAGTAGCATCAGTCATTACCCCTTCAAAAACAATATGAATCGTTTTCCCTTTCCAGGAAGCAGGCACTGCAAAGATTTTCTTATACAATCCACTCTCCTTACCACGTACGCTGTCCTTGGCAAAGCCATAGTCGTACTTACCAAAGCCCTGCAGTTCCCAGCAGGAAGGCACTCCGATCTTTGTCCATTTATGGGCGTTCCTGCCATTAGTGCAATAAAAATCCCATTGTACCATATCATCATTGCCCCTGCCGGATAAATAGACCTTTTCTGTTTGCTGCGCCGAAACAACAACAACTGTCAGTAAATAAACCGTAAAAAATATTACTCTTTTCATTTCTATTTTGTCATCATTACTTATAATCTTCCCTGAATCCATGTCAGGCGCTTATTTGATGTAATTTTCTTTCCATCGGCCCAAACGCTAAATCCTTTGCCTTTACCATATTTTTTCCCCGTTTTATCCCAAATGATGGTAACTATTTTTCCATGATATAAAATATTATCCAGCATAAACCAATCCCACTGCTTTGCAGGCAATAAAGGATTTACCTCGATAATATTATCCGCACGTGGCCGCAAGCCTGCAAGCCCGGTGATCACCAGGTCATTAAAGGTAGAATGATTATAATAGCGCCCCCGGTCGTCTTTTGTTAACCACTCACCTGTTTTTTCGTCTGCATACTCTCCAATATAAGGTCTTCCCTCTTTATGCTGCGAGGCTGCATACTTTTTCAGCTGCAGGAAATAATCGTTCTTTGTAACTTCAGTTTGCTTATAATTATTTAAAAGATTAGCCATTGCGGTTAAGGTTTGCGCTGTTGCAAACGGCCACACAGCCCCATCCCATTCGCATTTACAGCAGCCGTGTGTGCGAAAACCCGGGTGGCTTCTGTCTGCAGTGGTAATACCCACCGGCGCATTAAAATGCCTGGGGTTCATTAAATGTTTCCACGCTACATTGTACCTGGCATCAGGCAAATTGAAATACCAGGGAATGAATCCTATCTCCTCCATCACATTAGCCAGTGTATCGCCCTGCTCTTTCCTCACTTCAAAAAAACGGCTTTTGGCATTCCATAATTTTTGTTGCACTTCAGTTTTAATACTGTCCGCTTTACGTAAATATAACTGCTCTGTATTTGTATCACCCGCCAGCTTAGCGATTGCGGCAAGCGCTTTGGCATTACCATACATATACCCGTTGATAGAAGGCCGGGGATTCTTTTCTTTTCTGCCACCGCTGATCGTTTCTTCCATTGCATCCCTCACATCGTACTGCCAGAAAAGCGCGGTAGACGTACGTTTTTCATGTTCCCAGGCGCTATAGTCATTAATAAAATCGGGCAGGTAATTTTTCAGCGGCTCTTCATTTCCGTTGACAAGGTAGCGGTTATAAACCGCATCTATATTCCAGCTGCTGTAGGCTCTTAAGCGACTTAAGGGTTTACCATTATTACCGCGATACCAGATGCGAAGATTATCATCCATGTATTGCTGGTCATGCAGCCAGCGCGATTCATAAATATGATGTCCCAATGCACTGCTGATCAGGTTATATTTATCCGCATAAGAGCGGTTTACTAAAAATTCAGTCAGCACATAGCCCTGGTCAGTTTTTTTAATATGCTTGCGCAAGGTCCACCAGCGAAAATAATAGATCTCTTCAAATGATTTATCGGGGCATTCAAACAATGGAATATTTTTTTCCATCCACTGCCACGATATACTATTGGGAATGGCCTGCACAATAGGTTCATCTTCCATTGTATTGAAGTGATCTGCGTAGTGTTTAAACTCAGCAGGTTTCAAAATAAAAGGCTGGCTATAGCTGCTTTTAACAATAACCAGAGCCCAGATAAATACAAGAAGCTTAAGTATCCTCATCATTTAATTTTTGTTTTGAATAACATTCAGCCATTGCTGATACCAGCGGTCTGCTTTTTCGGCCTGCTCAGATGGCACTATCACGGCTTTATCACTTTTCAGATTTCTCAACGTATCTATATTCTCAAAAATACCAGCACCCAAACCTGCCATATACGCAGCGCCTAAGGCAGAAACATCGGGCATTGAACTTTTGGATACCTCATTATTTAAAACATCGGCCAATAGCTGTATGACAAATGCATTGGCCGTAAGTCCGCCGTTAGTCATTAAACGCTTTAAGGATAACCCAGTATCCTTTTCCATTGCACTGATCACGTCTTTTATCTGGTAAGGAACAGACTCTAATGCAGCACGAACAATATGATTTTTATTGGTACCAAAAGTCATCCCGGTAATAGCAGCTTTCCGGCTCATTTGCCAGTGGGGCGATCCCAGACCACTAAATGCCGGCACCAGGTAAACACCGCCATTATCAATAACAGCAGCTGCCATATGTACGGTTTCCTGTACATCGTTAAAAAGCCCTATTTCATTTTTCAGCCATTCGATGGTAGCTCCGCAGGTTACAATAACTCCTTCCAGCGCATAATCAACACGCCCCGGCAAGCTCCAGCAAATAGTGGTAACCATACCGTTTTGAGAAGCCACAGGTTTTGCACCTATATTCATAATAATGCTGGAGCCTGTGCCCAGCGTGGCTTTTGCCATTCCCTGATCGAAACAGCCTTCACCAAAGGCAGCCGCATGAGAATCGCCTATCATTCCTGTAACCAATACCGGCCGTTCTAACAGACCGCCTATTGTTGTTTCCCCAAAAAAATCAGAAGAAGATTTAACCTGCGGTAATTGAAGATGGTCCAGGCCCAGTAAGCAAATCAATTCCCGGTCCCAGCTTAAAGTATGAATATTAAAAAAAAGCGTACGTGAAGCATTCGTATGGTCAGTAGCAAAGCTCTGACCGTTAGTAAGCCGGTATAGCAACCAGGTATCCACAGTGCCAAATAAAACCTTTCCCCTGGCTATGGCCTCTTTAATTTCAGGCTTATGCTGAAGCAGCCATACCAGTTTCGTTCCAGAAAAATAAGGGTCAATCACTAACCCGGTTTTCTCCCAGATGGTGGCCGACAAACCCTCCTGCTTAAGCTGTTCACAAACAGATACAGAACGCTTACATTGCCAGACTATTGCGGGATGCAGCGGCCGGCCCTCCTGATCCCATATCACAAAGGTTTCCCTTTGATTAGCAATTCCTATTGCCGCAATATGAGCTTTATCAAACCCCTTTTCTTCCAGATCCCTGAGGCAGCTGGTTACTGCTGCCAGGACATTGGAAAATATCTCTTCCGGATCCTGCTCTACAAACCCATCCCCAAAATAGCTGGTTGACAATGTAGCTGTACCACGGGCAACAGCCTGCCCTTCTGCATCAAACACCAATGCCTTGGTAGAACTGGTTCCCTGGTCTATAGAAAGAATGAATGACATGAATAATGAGTAATGAATGATGAGTGAGCAATTAATTACTGTGATGATTAATCATTGCTGACAATTGTTTAAAACAGCTTATGATAAGTTCTCCCAATTTGCTTATATCTTTCATCTCACAATATGACAATTGATATGCTA
>DAOLFI010000260.1:0-5332 GCA_035326385.1 Niabella sp. | reverse complement strand
AGCCCTCCTTGATGGCAATGTAAAACTTACTGATGGCCAGGCCACACTTAGCGCACCCAGTCTTGTTTATAATATGAATACCAACATAGGTACTTATAAAGAAGGGGGTAAAGTAGTTAACAAAAAAACAGTGATCACCAGTAAGGAAGGTGAATATTATTCTGATATAAAAGATGTATTCTTTAAGAAAAATGTAGTAGTCACCGATCCCGCATATAATATTAAAACAGATTCCTTACAATACAATACAGGTACGCAGATAGCTACTTTTATTACGATGACGCATATAAAAGACAGCGCGCGCCGCAGTATTGATACCCGGGAAGGATACTATAACCTGAAAACAGGACAGGCAGAATTTGGTCAGCGGCCTTTTATCAACGATGATAACAAATCTACCCTCAATGCGGATAAAGTATACTTGGATGATAATATTGCACGCGCCGAAGGAAATGCAATAGCCGTAGACTCTACCCGCGGCACTATTATTATTGCCAACCTTATCTTTCAGAACAGGATCAATGAAGCGATACTGGCAACACAAAAGCCGGTAATGATCATAAAACAGGATAACGATTCCCTTTACGTAGCCGCAGATACTTTGTTCAGCGCCAAACTTTCGGATCTTTTTGAAACGAAGATAGTGCCCGTTGATGAAAACAAAGCGGATACCACAGCCGCTGCGGAAGACAGCAGAATTCTCCTCAAAAAAGATACAGGGATGGATACGGCTGCTGCAATGCAGGAGAAAGATGCCGGCCTTCCTGAACTTTCTGAAACGCAGACAGTACCTGTTGTTAAAAACGAGGCAGATACCACAGTTGCTACGGAGCAAGATCCTATAATTGTTCTGAAAAAAGATACAGAGACACACACCGCTGCTGCAGCGCCAAAGAAAGACACAGGCCTTCAAGAGTCTCTTAAACCGCAGACGAGGTCCGTGGCTAAAAACAGGATAGATACCACAGCCATTCCACGCAAAGACAGCGTTATATCCAATACTGTTGTCATAAAAAAAGATATAAGAAGAGACACAGCTACTGTAGTGCAGAAGAAGGCAGCAAGCGACAGCTCCGATCGCTATTTTGAAGCTTTCCACAATGTAAGAATTTACTCAGATTCCATGCAGGCTGTTTCTGATAGCTTATTTTACTCTTTTAAAGACTCTACCTTCAGGCTTTTTAAAGATCCGGTAGTATGGGGTAAGGAAAACCAGATCACCGGCGACACAATCCTGCTGCACACCCAAAATAAAAAACCGCACTGGATGGAAGCCTTCAAAAATGGCTTTATGGTCAATCATATTGGTGGCCAGGCTTTCAACCAGATCAGCGCCACCCGTATTGATGCTTTCTTTATAGATGGGGGCCTCGACTCCGTCCGTGCCAAGGGTACCGCCAAATGTATTTATTATCTGCAGGACGACGACAGCGCTTTTACAGGCGTCAACCAGTCTTCCTGTGATATTATAGACTCTTATTTCCAGAATAAGGAATTATATAAAGTAGCTTTCCGGAGTCAGGTGGAAGGAACTATTTACCCTATCAGTCAGAAATCCCCTTCCGAAATGAAACTGGAAGGCTTTATGTGGAAAGAAGCGATGCGGCCAAAAACCAAGTACGAATTATTTGAATAAGCTGATTTAAATATCAGGTTTGTGTAAACTCTTTCAATTTTGCCGCATTCATGGGAAAAATGTTGTTCTTATACCATATACCACAGTTAGCCTGGCGAACTTTTGTAGAAGAATACATTTTTTCAAAAAAACAGCCTGATACGCAATTGGAAGGATACTTAATAAGTTTAAATAACTTCATCAATTAAATACTAAATTGCCGTTCTAAAACAATAAATACTATCCGCCGGACTTTAGAAATAATAGGCAACAGTTTCAAAATGGCTCTGCAGGAGCTGCTGAAAAACAAGCTCAGGACCTTTTTAAGCCTGTTCGGTGTTACTATTGGCATTTTTTGCATTATAGGCGTTCTGGCCACTGTGAACAGCCTGCAACGCAATATCCAGAACGAGATAAAGGCCATGGGAGATAATATTATCTTTATCGACAAATGGGTATGGAGCGGCGGACCCGATTATCCCTGGTGGAAATTTGTAATCCGTCCTTATCCTAAATACTATGAGCTGAAGCAGATCCGGGAAAGATCACCCGGTACCCAATATGCAGCTTTCTTTTATGATCTCTCGGATAATATAGAATTTGGAGGTTCCCTGTTAAACGGGGTAAAAGTGTATGGTGTAAGCGAAGAATATAATAATATTCAAAAGCTTACTTTCGCCAACGGAAGATATATTTCTGATGCAGAGTTCAGCTATGGAACCAATGTAGCCGTAATTGGCGATGAAGTGGCAACCAAGCTTTTTACTATACCCGAAGCGGCTGTGAATAAGCAGATAAAACTGAAAGGCCGGCTGGTAAAGGTAATAGGCACTATTAAAAAGCAGGGCAAGCAAATTACAGGCGGCTGGAATTTTGACAAAAGCATTATTATACCTTACCAGTTTGCCAAAACCATCTATTTAGAGCGCTACTCCGATCCCAAAATAATGATCAAAGGTTACGACCACATAAACAGTACCGCGTTAAAAGATGAGCTGGAAGGTGTCATGCGCATTATTCACCGGTTAAGTCCCACAAAGGAATCAGATTTTGCACTGAACGATCTTAATGATATCAGCAAAGAAGTAGAAGCTGCATTTGTGGGCTTAAATATCGGCGGGGCCATTATAGGCGGCATCAGCCTGATTGTAGGACTTTTTGGCGTGGCTAACATTATGTTTGTAACAGTAAAAGAACGCACCCCACAAATAGGATTAAAAAAAGCAATTGGCGCCAAAAAGCATATCATACTCACCGAGTTTCTGCTGGAAGCCGCCTTCCTTTGTATCATTGGCGGACTTATAGGCCTGGCGCTTGTAGCAGGGCTTGCTGTAATACTTACCAAAGCGCTTGAATTTCCTATTTATGTTTCCGTTTCCAATATGGTGTGGACATTTATCATTTGTATATTGGTAGGCATTATAGCAGGTATCATTCCGGCCATGCAGGCAGCTAAAATGGATCCTGTAGTAGCAATACGAAGTTAGCAGGAAAAGATGCTGGATACTGGATATCCAGTGTTAAGTTAAATGTGAGTTGTGAGTTGTCAGTAGTGAATAATTGCGGAGATATCCTCACAACTGACCATTCACTCCTTACTTCAAATGCGACAATTCTTTATTAACATACACTAGATACTGGATACCAGAGGATGGGTATTAGATGATAAAAAGTAAACAACAGATACATTTGTATTGCAGGCAGGTATAACAAAACCACAAGCAATATAAACCCGAAACTTCATCCGTCATCTGTCAACTAAAAAAACATGAAGATCCATCAAATCATATCGTATTTGGAAAATATAGCGCCGCCTGCCCTGCAGGAAAGCTATGACAATGCAGGCCTGCTTACGGGCTATGCTGATTGGGAATGCACCGGCGCTCTTTGCTGTCTTGATGCCCTTGAAGCCGTAGTGGATGAAGCCATCGAAAAAGAATGCAATCTCATCGTTGCACACCACCCCATCATCTTCAGCGGTCTGAAAAAAATAACCGGTAAGAACTACATCGAACGTACCATCATCAAAGCGATAAAAAACGATATTGCCATTTATGCCATCCATACCAATCTTGATAATATAGGGAATGGCGTAAATGGTAAAATAGCCGAAAAGCTGGGCTTGCAAAACCTTCAAATACTTGCTCCCAAAACCGGGCAGCTCTGTAAACTTTATTTTTATGTACCCGCCGGCCATGCTGCTGCCGTTATGGATGCGCTTTTTCAAGTCGGGGCTGGCAACATAGGTAATTACAGCGAGTGCAGTTTTCGTGTAAACGGCACAGGCACCTTTAGGCCTAACGCACAGGCCAACCCATTTACAGGAGAAACAGGCAAAAGGCATGAGGAGGAAGAGCTCAAAATAGAGATCCTTTTTCCATCCTGGCTGGAGGCTAAAGTCATTACTGCGCTAAAGGCCCACCACCCCTACGAGGAAGTAGCCTATGAGGTGATCCGGCTTAACAACCAGCATCAGCAAATTGGCGCCGGTATTACCGGTGAATGGGAAGATGCCATAACTGAAGACCATTTTCTGCAAAAACTGAAGGATATTTTTGGGCTGACTTTTATAAAACATACGGCCAAAACCAACAGGTCCGTAGAAAAAGTAAGCATTTGCGGAGGTGCCGGCATCTTCTTACTGAAAGACGCAATAATATCAAAATCAGACGCTTACATTACAGGAGACATAAAATACCATGAATATTTTGATGCAGACGGGCAGATTCTGCTGGCAGATATCGGGCACTACGAAAGTGAGCAATTTACGATTGAACTGCTGGCGAATCTTTTAGAACAAAAATTCCCTAACTTTGCCGTCCTTAAAACAGGTGTAAATACAAATCCTGTCCATTATTTTTGAGACCTTTAAGCTGGGTTTTAAAAAGATTAATATAGAAAAATATGGCACAATTAAAAGAATTTTCCATTGAAGAAAAATTAGGTTCGTTGATCCATTTGCAAAAAATTGACAGCAAGCTGGATGAAATTAAAATTCTAAAAGGCGAGCTTCCTATGGAAGTGGCAGACCTTGAAGATGAACTGCAGGGTTTACGCGCAAGGCAAACACGTATTGAAGAAGAGATCAATGGTGTTACAGAGTTTATTGAAGAACGTAAAGCAGCCATTAAAGAAAGCGAAGCGCTTATTAAGAAATACGAGAAGGACAGTGAGAACGTAAAGAATAACCGCGAGTTTGAAGCCATCAACAAAGAAACCGAAATGCAGCAGCTTGAAATTAAGCTGGCTGAAAAACATATCAAAGATGCGAATGAAGAAATTGCGGAAAAAGTAATTCTTCTTGAAAAAGCTAAAAAGAACATAGCTACAAAAGAAAGTTCCCTGGAGTTAAAGAAATCCGAGCTGGAAAAAATCATTACAGCAAATGAAAAAGAGGAAAAAGAATTTTCTAAATTATCCGAAGCTGCAAAGCATGAAGTAGAGCCAAGGTTACTGGCCAGCTACGAAAAGATCCGCGGTAATTTCAGAAATGGTCTGGCTGTGGTACCCGTAGTAAGAGACGCCTGCGGCGGATGCTTTTACGCTATTCCCCCTCAAAAGCAAAGTGAGATCAAGCAGCACAAAAAGATCATTGCCTGCGAAAACTGCGGCCGTATATTAGTAGATGAAGAACTGCATACAAACGTTGAAGCGAAATAAACTATTTTTGGCATAATACTGAAAAATAGTTGGTAAAATCCTCTAAGATAGAGCCGG
>DAOLFI010000259.1:0-5336 GCA_035326385.1 Niabella sp. | reverse complement strand
TGAATGTAGTAGTAGGATTACAGAGAAGATACCAGAACTCTTACCGTGAATTATTTAAAAGAAAAAACCTGATTGGAGATATAACTTCGGCACAGGCATGGTGGGTAGGCTCAGGTGTATGGGTTAAAGAAAGACAGCCCGATCAAACAGAAATGGAATATCAGATGCGCAACTGGTACTATTTTAACTGGCTTTGCGGAGACCATATTGTAGAGCAGCATGTACACAATATTGATGTAGTGAACTGGTTTAAGGACGCCTACCCGGTTAAAGCCCAGGGTATGGGGGGCCGGCAGGTACGCACGGATAAGAAGTATGGCGAAATATACGACCACCATTATGTTGAGTTCCATTACGCAGACGGCAGTATTATGAACAGCCAGTGCAGACATATAAGCGGTACAATGGGCAAAGTAGATGAACTATTAGTAGGAACAAAAGGAAGAATTTATTGCGGCGCCGGCACCATAACGGATCTTAAGGGTAATACAGTATACGGATTTGATAAAAAAGGGGAAAACAACCCTTACCAGGGCGAGCATGATGAGCTATTTGCCGCTATAGTTAAAGGTGAATATAAGTTTGCAGATGCAGAGTTTGGCGCTAAAAGCACTTTAACAGGGATTATCGGTCGTATGGCTACCTACAGCGGACAGGTAATTGATTTTGAAAAAGCATTAAACAGCGGTATAGATATCATGCCTAAAGAATACAGCTTTAGCGCTACACCACCGGTTGTTCCTAATGCTGACGGAACTTACCCTATTGCCGTTCCCGGTAAAACAAATTATAAAGTTTCTTAGTTGCTATAGCAGGAGGCATCAATAAAAGCCTGGCCGGTTTCAGAACCTGCCAGGCTTTCTTTTTCAAAGTATTGCGGGCTCAACAGACAACCTAAAAAGAAGGTAACACGCCCGGTACAAAGCGCTGTCACCGGTAGCGTTCCTGTCTTTGTCAATAGTTCCGTTATTTTACTCTGCAGCCGCATTCATAATGCTCATTAATGTATTTTATCGATTCTATACAAAGTTCTTGTAAGATTGAAATGTTGATGTCGGAAAGTTTTTTTACATAGATGCAGGCTTTACTAATTTTGAATTTACCGAGGCCGGCTAAAAGCTCCTTACTTCTTTCTGTAGGAGAATAAATGTATAGTGAAAATGCCGCTTTCCTTGGTGAGAAGCCAATAATTGGAGCATCGCCTTCATGTCCGCTTGCATACTTGTAGTGGTAGTTTCCAAATCCGATAATAGTAGGACCCCACATTTTGGGTTCGGAGCCAGACCATTCATTCATTAGCTCCATTAAACGAAAACTGTCGGCTTTTTTCTGTTCATTGTCAGCGTAAGCATTTACAAAATCCATTACGTTTTTTCCTGTGTAAGTTGTCTTTGCTTTTGACATCATTGCGGATTTAACTACTGTCTTAAGATCTTTTCCATCTTTTTGCCTTTCGCCAATTCATCCACCAGCTTATCTAAATATCTTGCTTTTCTTGTTAATGGGTTTTCAATTTCTTCTATCCGATAGCCACAAATTACTCCCGTTATCAGATGTGCGTTGGAGTTCAGGTTAGCGCTCTTAAAAAATGTTTCAAAAGTTGCTTTTTCATCTATGAGTTTCTGCAGCTTTTTGTTATCAAATCCTGTCAGCCACTCTATAACCTGGTGTAATTCCTCTTTTGTTCTGCCTTTGCTCTCAACTTTAGTAACGTAATGCGGGTACACTGATGCAAATGTCATTTTTGCAATTCGCTGATTGTGTTCAGGAGTTGTTTTCATACTATTTGATTTAATGTTGTGCACGAAATATTGCCAATAGTGTGTGGTGATTATGCAGTATTCCGTCCTTTTGTAACCGTTACCGATTGAAAATTTTAATGAATTTAAGAACAAAAGCTGAGAGTTATTTGTCAAGCTTGAACTGAAGCCAGGATATGCTTATAGCCGATGCTACATTGTACAGCCCTGTTTTACAAATATTTTTGTTGTAAACAGGCCCTCGCCCGGATTTATATCAACCGTCTTACTTTTTGTTTGTAGTCTAAATATACTTGTCCGTGTTCTTTGGCTAAAAATTCTTCTTCAAGTCTGATCTGGATTTGAATAAGGATATATCCTAAAATCAAAAACAAAGTTGTCAATGCGTTGGGTGTTGTCAGAAAAAGACCAAGCAAGCTTAATATCATACCAAAAAAAATAGGGTTCCGTGAAATTGAAAAAAGTCCGCCTGTTATTAATTCTGTTTTTGTGCTTGTGTCAATGCCAATACGCCAGGAATTTTTCATATGTCCTTGTGCTATTACTGTCCATATCAACGAAATGAGAAGAAATGCAAGTCCAATGTATTGTATAGTATGACTGTTAAGTTGGGTGATCGGAAAAAAGTTGTTATGCCAGGCAGGAAAAAAAGCATAAGCAACAACATAAACAAACATCAGTATCAATGTCAGTTTGAAGTAAAGTCCGATAAGTCCGTAAGCACTGTCGTCTTTGGGCAATACAAGCGGATTTTTGCCTATCCGTTTTGCTACCACAACCGATTTTAAAACAAAAGCAACTCCAAAATAAATAATGAAGTAAATCGGCAAAATGTATCTTAAAATGTCAGTCATACTTCTATGTTAATTTTATCGCGACTTTAAATTCAATGTAAACAAGCAGGCAAACAACTGCAATCTCCACCAAAAAATAGGCTATTCCTAAAACTGTAAGAATAGAGTAATACACCATTAAAAGTCCGGCAGTCAAAATACAATAAAGTAAGTTAGCATAACCGATTGCTTTTATGAACGGTGTCCAGTTTTTTTTCAAGAAAAAGAAACAGATAGCTGAATAAATACAGAACAACATAGCTATTATTGAAAGGTAAGTTAATATCACCACAGGCATTCCAAAGTATTCATTGAAATTTCTCAATACTGCTAACAATAAAAATGCAGTAAGCATAGCCCCTAAACTATCTATCAAGAATAGCGTTTTAGGCTTATTCACGAAATAATTTATAATTTTACTGTCAGGTGTATGTGCTTTTCTGCCAGTCATTCTTTGATTTTTATTATACCAGTCCTGTAAAGAGTGAGATTCAGCGAAGAAAAACCATGTTGCGGCAATGGTACGTTTTTATATAATCTTGTTGTACACCATTATTAGAATGGCCCCTAAAAAATAAAATGATAAAGCTCCGAGAATATATGCAAGCAATCCTTTTAAATAACCCCATACTTTTTCCTGATAAAATTGTCCTATAGCCCATATAACATAAATAAATATGGTAATAAGACCTGTTGTAGTGATTATTGATTGAAAATTTAATTTTTCAGTTGCTCTAAGTAATGCTTCCCCAAATGCACTGTACAACATCATAATGCCATTTATATAACACACTACAATAATAGTTTCTGCGTAATTGTATGGTTTATTCCTAAAAATATTTTTAACCATAGTCCCATAAAAATTCCTATCAGCAGGTTAGCATATCCCCAATTTTTATCCATCCAGGACATTATTGTTAAAATCGGGTCGCTTGAGTGATTTGTTGTACTTATTTGAGGGTGTTTTTGGAAATAATGTAGCGCTATAGTGTATATTAATGAAGTGAGAATTACAAAGGTTACAGGTTTCACATACTTTTTCCTGTTTTCAAATAAATAAGATTGCATAGTCTTCCCCGGTCGTACTATCAACTCTTTAATGGTGTAGAGAAAGCCTTTTTCAAGATGAAACAGGTGTAAAATTTCATGCTTTACATAGCTGTAATCAATTCTTTTAAGTCCTGAGCTTCCTAAACGTTTCTGAATAGATCTTTCGAGTTCATTCCTGTATTCTTTTTTATTCATCAGTTAATTATATTAATGCTGACAATTCTTGAAGTAATTACATACAACGGTTAAGCATTAGTGTTTCCCACTTTTTGCGAGGCAGGTCGTGGCGGAATTTAGGAAATATCCCGCCAGGAATCCCGCCATCAGGTAGGACTGAATAAAGATATAAAAGTTCATTGTTAATTCTACAGCTTAATTTCTAACATTCGGCCGGAACTGCAGATGATATATAGGTGAAGCTGGATCGAAGTTATTGCCTACCGGCATAACACAAATACACCTGCTGAGCGTTCATCCTATTTATCTTAAATAATTTCATCAAGTTTTAGTAATGCTGTTCTATCCCGCTAGGCAAAAAGCATGCAGTTCTTTTAAAAACTCATGCAGCTCTTTCATAGAAGTGACGGGCTCCGCAATCAATAAAAATAATTTACCGGTTTGTTTCAGCCTTGCCTTGTTAGTTCGGGTTTGCAGATATTCAATAATTTTTTGAAAAACATCTGATTCAAAATATGGTGAGTCGGGCCTGTTGATAAAGTGACACCGAAGGGCTTCATTTTTTAAGCTCATTTTCTCAAAACCCAGGTCAATCGCCAGCTTACGGCATTTCACGGTTTCGAACAAATCATCTACCTGTGGAGGAACTGTACCAAAGCGATCAGTCAGCTCCTTGTGCATCCCATTCAGTTCCTCATCGTTTTCGCAATTATCCAGGCGCTGGTATAATGATAAGCGTTCTGTAATATTTTCTACATAATCATCAGGTATTAAAATTTCAAGATCTGTATCAATAGTACAATCCTGTACAAAATCGTCCTGCTTACTGATCTCTTCTTTAAACAGGTCTTTAAACTCGGTACGCTTTAATTCTCGGATGGATTCATCCAATATTTTTTGATACATCTCAAAACCGATCTCCGCCATAAATCCACTCTGCTCTCCACCTAATAAGTTGCCTGCTCCACGAATATCCAGATCTCGCATGGCTATCTGGAAGCCACTTCCAAGCTCACTATGCTGCTCCAGTGTTTGTAAACGCTTCCTTGAATCACTGGGCAGGGTGCTCATTGGCGGTGCCAGCAAATAACAAAAGGCTTTTTTATTGCTGCGTCCTACGCGGCCACGCAACTGATGCAGATCGCTCAAACCAAAATGATGGGCATTGTTAACAATGATCGTATTCACATTCGGGATATCCACCCCGCTTTCTACTATATTAGTGCACACCAGCACATCATATTTACGGTCGATGAAGTCCAGTATTTTCTCTTCCAGCTGATGGCCTTCCATTTGCCCATGGGCAAAGCCAATTGACAGATCAGGGCAAAGCCCCTGTATCAGTGCCGACATTTCAGCAAGTCCGGCAACACGATTATGAATAAAGAACACCTGTCCGCCACGTTCTGTTTCAAAATAAATAGCTTCACGAATAACATCTTCATTATACACCTGCACTTCCGTTTGTATCGGCTGGCGATTAGGTGGCGGAGTATTGATAATGCTCAGATCCCTT
>DAOLFI010000258.1:0-5418 GCA_035326385.1 Niabella sp. | reverse complement strand
CAGCAGGCAGCGTCAGGCTTTTGCTTTTATTGATGCCAAGACTTATCATAGCCCGGTGATGGTTGAAGTCCAGAAAGAAATCACCTCCTGCAAAATACCCAAAGGAAGTGGGAACACTGCGCAGAGCGAAATTGAAATAGTATCCCGGTTTGAGCTGCAGCCTGTTAATGCCCACCATAAAAGGCGACACGAAATTCAGGTATTGCATATTACCTGTCTGGTTTAAAAATTTTTTCATCTCTGGTGTTAAATCAATTTCCTTTATAGGGCGTTTGATACCTGTACCTCCGGGCCATGTGCCGCGGGCTTCATAAGGCTCATCGGGCTTAAACAAATCATATACCCAGGCTGAGAAATCATAGCCGGTAAAATCCCTTGCCAGTATATTGTTTTTATCATAGGATAAAATACTGTCTGTAATAGCATTGAACCTTTTGGTAAATGGCAGATTCACATAATTAACAGCGTGAAGGGTGCCTAACAGAGATATACCTACCATAGGGTAGCCGGTTTGCCTGAAGAAATTATCTTCCCGCATCCGTTGCAGGTACCTGTATTCTCCCTCCACACCTGCTGCAGAAAGCCGCACCTGGTCTGCCGGGAAATTTTTCTTTAAATAAATGAGGTCTTCATCTTTTACATGGGTAACGGCAATATCCAGGCCCTTGCCAAAATCCCACACTTCATCATAGCTGTAAATATGTCTTGTTGTCATTATTGCACGATGAAATTCTTCATGCTGGAAGGCGAAGCCGTAAGGGAGCTTAATGGCCAGATAATCCGTACCGAGGGCAGTAACATTTGCCAGCACCCTGTTAAGGATATACTTTTTGGTATTGGTAGGTTTTACTAATTTATTCCACAGCAGGTTATGTCCGTAGTATAAACTGCCGTGCAGATTGCGGGCCATGTCTGTTGCCTGTGTCATACTCAGGTTACGGTAGAACTTACCATAGTGGCGTGCCTGAACGGTGGCATCAAAAGGGGCAGTACCGTCATTAGCTCTTATGGCTTCTGCTTTAGCAGCATCAGTTATGTAAGGAAGATCTGCCAGGTGCAGGCTCCACTCGAAGGAGGGAGGTAAGGTGTCCTTTACAATAGTTTGTCCGCCCGCCCGGGCAGCGCAAAAAATAAAAAGGAAAAGTATTTTAAACCGGTCCATTGAAATCAAATTAAGAGATGAGTAATTGAATGTATTGCAGGCGTCATCAACCAGGTGATTACCGGCATCACTTTCCTCGTAAGGTCAGAACGCTCTGCCTGCTTTAAATATTTCAGCAAAATTATCGGGCTTGTATATCTGCAAAACTGACTACTGTCAGATTTTACGGAGCAGGCGGTTCCGGATCCTGCTCAGGCTATCCTGGTGAATGCCCAGGTAAGAGGCTATGAATTTTACAGGCACCTGCAGCGGCACCAATGGAGCGGTTTCCAGCAACTTCTGGTAGCGTTCCTCGGGACTATGGATCAACCGGCTCATTTCCCTTTCAAAATTCCAGTTCAGCAATGTTTCTGTAAAAGCCTGTTCCATTTTATTACCAAAAGAAGTGTGTTCTTTTATGGCTACAATATCTGCTTTTGTCCATTGCAGCGCCCTGATTTCCGTACAGGTTTCTATAGCTAATGGCGATGGCAGACCGTTGAGCAGGTAATGAATAGTAGATGCAAACTGGGGAGCATTGATAAATGCTATAGTAATATCCTCTTCGTTATGCTTTACAAACAAACGTGCAATACCGGAATTGATATAATAAAACTCAGTTACAGGACGTCCCTGTTTCATGATAATGGTATTTTTTTGAATACATGTATGCGCGGTACGCTGTTTCAAAAAGTCCATATCCGCCAGCGTGGGATATATGTGCCAGCTTTGCAGCCAGCTTAGAAATTGTTCAAAACTATCGTCCATAATCCTGTTATTGTTCATATTTATCCGGTACAAAATAAGAAAAGGTTTTTGAAGCTGCATCTTATTGGCAATAAAATCCTTTATTCGTCCTTCAGTTTATATGCGCCTTCCAGCAGTACCGTTTCAACTTGTCCCTGCGACAGCTACAATATGTCCTGCAGGAGTAGCCCTGAAACTGCCTGTTATTGTTTTACTGTCGGTGTCTATTGATGTAATATGCAGGCTGCCATTGCTTACATTAAAGCGGTTTCTGAAAATTTTCTCCATGCGGCAATAAGCGGTAGGCTTCTTCCACACTTCCGGGATTGGTATTAGAGATACGCTGTACGCTGAACTGCGTGCTGCTGCTCAACGCACCTGCTGGAACGATAATGGTCATCTTCCCGTCGTCAGAGGTGATCTGACCGCCAGAAGCACCCATCTCTTTCTCCACTTTTGTGCCGGTAACACTTCCTACAGGAGCCGCTTTGCCTGTAGACACGCCAGGGATAACGTCTCCGTTATCTTTATTGCATGAAGGGAACAAAGTGAATGCCATGCTCCCGGCTAAGAAACTTATTACAAACAGAAAATTCTTTTTTCATTTTTATTCTTTTTGTCAGTTAATAATTGAATGACAAAAGTGAACCGCCGGGAGCTTCTTTTCAATGGTATCTCCTGTGAACTGATCATACAAAGTAATGAACTGTTATATATGCTATTTACTTACAATGATCATTCTGCAGGATAGAAAAAGTATTAATTGAGTCTCTATTCAGTGAACGGGCATGAGTCCGTAATCCATATACTATACAGAAGTATAAAAAGTGGAATCATTTTGATGGTTAGATTTTTGATTTAGTAAGCCCCAGAAAAGCTGTAATAGCCAGGATTATCAAAAATGACAGCCGTACAAGGCTTAATACCTCCCATTGCTTTGCCCGCTTTGTTAAGAAGTCATCAATGTTTTCTGAATAGGAGGTGCTGGTTATTGCAATAAGCTCCGGAACGAAATAGGCAAATGTTATCATCAGTACTATTATATAGCCCACAGAAGTGATAAGAAGATAAGCTTTGCTGCCGGTTTTCCAGAACAGGATAATAGCAGCAGCCAGCAGCAACAGGGTAACGGGGTGTATGGCTTTCCAGAAAGGCGTTGGATTAAGCCCGTACTTACCCTGGAACATACTCAGGGAAGCAGGCGGAGCAGCGCTCCACCCGGGTACTACTGCAATATGTTCATAAATGGCCGCCCCTACCACAACAGCAAAGGAAAGACAGGCCAATGCGTAAATAATGTTTTCAAAATTCATAATACATGATTGATTGTTTTAAGAATAATTGTTTAGCTATATTTTAGAATAATGACACGGGAATGTTGGTATAATTTATTTCTTTCCAGCTAAGAACGGATCGTGTTTTTTGTAATAGCTTTTGTATCCGAAAAGCCGTAGCGCCGGAGCCATGACAAAACCCAAAGTTTTCTGGATCAATATCGGGGGTCCTTCGGCCAGGTAAGAATCAAAACCATTGTTTTGAAACATGGCCATGTGGAAGACGATATCCGGTGATTGTTCAAACCCTGGCTGGCTGTCCATTACACCGTAAACCTGCACGAGGTTATACGCAAATTTTTCAGGGAAGGCAAATGAGCCTCTCAAACGGATAGTGTCTGCAGTTTCATTGTAAGGTTTGTGAGGAGTGCCTTTGGGAATATGTAATACTTCGCCCGGACGTACTTTTCTGGTTGTGCCATCTACCCACACTGTTAATTCACCATTTTCGATCTGGAAAGTTTCGTCAAAGCCGGTATGGATATGTTTGGGTGGCCCTGCAGCATAAGGCTCCATCTCCAGCATACAATGAACATAGCCATTTTCCTGTTTTATTACCGTTTGGCAGAATCCCTCCGTTTTACTATATAATTTCTGCCCGGGTTTAAACCAGGTAGCAACATCCGGCTTTTTTTCAGGAAACAATACCCGGTGGAATAAAGTACCTATTATCAAATAGGAAGCAAGAGTAAAGAGCAGCGCCATAATTATTTTTTTAATGTTTTTGGTTTGCATAAATTTTTTTGTTTTTAATTATTATTTGAATTAACCGTTTTCTTCTATACTGTTTTTAAAGTCGCATGTTAATGCTCCGGCTATTGATTACCCAGGCGTCTGCCAGCGTGCCGCCTGACTTTATACCTCGACCGGGTTTATAAGCGGTGCAGTTAATACAGAAACATCACCGGTGGCTTTTAAAATCAATTTTTGCATAAATACGGGTGCAAATTATATGGAGCAAAGGCCGTTTGCAATAGCAGGTGCTATGAAACGGAAGAACAGGTGTATGAAACCTGAAGGGTAATGGATGGCGTTATATCCCTCCTGCGTTTTGAAGCATGAAAAATATTAATTGGGACGCTACTATATTCTATATATGTGCAGGTTATTACCGGTAAGCCTGATAACTTATCGTCTTCATGGCTTTCTTCTTTTATGCTTTCTGCCGAAGTCTTTTACACACAGCAATAGCCCGGCATCCTGCCTGAATTTCCTTTACCGGTTGCTTCATGTATTATTTTCTCCGTTTAATAACAGAGGCACTTCTTTTCCCTTCCTGTGATTTTCATATTTGCAGTCAAATAACAAATAATATGAACAAGAAAATTTTTATACTGCTGTTAGCAACGGTGCCTGTAATAGCCAGCGCCCAGGTAAATATCTGGGCAGAAAAAATAAATAATAAAATAAAAAGTAAAGCAACAGCCCGAGCAGATCGAAAAATAGATCAGGTTATTGATAATACACTCGATATAATGGAAGGGAAAAAACATCCTGCTAAAAAAAATGAACCTGTACAGGAAAGTATAAACAGCACACCCATAGCCGGAAAAGGGATGTATGTAAAGTATGATTTTATTCCAGGAGAAGAGGTAGTCTACAGTAATGATTTTGCTATGGACAATATAGGTGAGCTGCCCACTGGATGGAACAGTAATGGCACAGGTGCTGTAGTTACATTGGATGCTTTCAGGGGAAACTGGATACAATTGTATGAGAACACAGCCTACCTCACCGACAATAAGGCATCTTTTACGGAGAATTGCACAGTTGAATTTGACCTCGTATTGCGCCGCACTAATCCAAAAGCGCCCTTCCCTGAATTTACCTGGGGTGTATTATCCTCAGGGAGTTTATTACCTGCTGATAATGCATTGCTGAAAAACTATACTGCCGTGTTTGCTACTGAGATGAATATCCAGCCTTCTGAAAACAGCAATGCTTCTGTTCAACTGCAAACATTTGCTAACGGAACAACCTATATCAAAACCGATATTAAAAAGCCGGTTGCAAAGGTGCAAACGTTTAATAAAATTATTCATGTAGCCATGCAGGTGCAAAAAGAAAGGCTTCGGATCTGGTTCAATGAAGAGAAGCTGTATGATTTACCAAAGGCCATTGTTGCCGGTGCAAACATCAATCAGCTCTATTTTATCGTGAAAAGATATGGCGGGCCTGAGCAGGAAGTAGGGTATG